>JALWNV010000144.1 GCA_027083665.1 Helicobacteraceae bacterium | reverse complement strand
GACCATATCCGTGCAACAATCATCGTCGAAAAAGAGAGTCAAAAAGGCATCATGATCGGCAAAGGCGGGTCGACGATCAAACGGATCGGAAAAACCGCGAGAAAAAAAATCGAATTCCTGTCGCAGAAGCAGGTTTTTCTCGACCTGTTCGTCAGCGTCAAGCCCAACTGGACCAACGATAAAAAGAGCATGGAAGAGATGGGATACCTGTTTTAGGTATTTTTCTCTTCCCCGGCCGCTTTTTGACCCCTTCAGCGCCTCCCCTTCCAACATATAAGAAAAAGTTTAAGTTATTTGGGC
Organism: Helicobacteraceae bacterium; assembly: GCA_027083665.1. Taxonomy (GTDB): domain Bacteria; phylum Campylobacterota; class Campylobacteria; order Campylobacterales; family Sulfurimonadaceae; genus Thiomicrolovo. Next base: position 4,228 of record JALWNV010000144.1, on the reverse strand, counting down.
TACAATCAATTATCTGAATCTACAAAACCGGGTAACGTCTGGACGTTATTTCAGTTTAAGGTTTATGTTACGTTTGAACGGCTATCATGATTATGTGAGAAAAGCTGTAACAGTTTGTTCATGAAACACTTCTCATGTATAGAGAAGCGCAGCATACTGTCAAAGCCCGGCAGAAAACCGGCCTATTTTGAATCAGGAAAATACAACATGAGTAACTCAAATCAGCAGGTCTTTGATACGGTACTCTCCGTCAACCCGTACAATGACACCTATTATATAGGGGCTGGAAACCAGCTTAGTGTTGAACGAAATCCGCAATTCGGGAAAAAGCAGAACGTCATATCGTTTCTCAATACGAATGATTTCATCACCGCATTGATCGGCGTCAGCAAAAACATTCCGGATGAAGACCTCGCGTTTGTCATCGAAACGAAAGTGTACGAAGAACTCGCGCTCGACATGGCGATCGAGTACAATATCGACTACATCGAGGTTGTAAATGAAGGCGACTCGAAAGAGCGCATGTTCCACGTTTTCATCGTCGATCCCCTGGTCCTGGACGAAAACTTCGCCAATGTCATCGCGAATGTCCAGTATATCGACACCATCGTACCCGTCCCGCTGTTATTGCAGATGCTCTACACCCACGAAATCGTGCAGGGGCACGGTGCACACTGCTATATCTATTTTCAGCAAAACGACGCTTTTTTCACCCTCTTCAACGAACAGCAGTTCGTCTACACGAAGAGCCTGAAATACTCTTTCAACGAGATGCACGAACGTTTTTGCGAACTGCTCGGAGAACAGATCGAGTTCAACGACTTCACCGCACTGCTGGCGAACGAGGGCTTGGCCACCGCCAACCCCGAATACCAAAAATACCTTATCAAGCTGTTCGGCGAACTCTTCTTGCATATCAACGATGTCCTCACGTATGCAAAGCGCGCCTATGAAATCGAAACGATCGAAGATATCTATATCGGTTCTCAGCTCGGCGCGATCAACGGTCTCGACGAATACTGCCAGACCTATCTCGGATTCGAAGCGAAGGCGTTCGACTTCTCGTACGGATTTGCCACGGAGCAGTACGTCGATCAGATACACCAGCTCATGCAGCTATACGCCCGGACCGACAGTGAAGCACGGCCGGACATCAACTTTTCCGTCTACCACAGGCCGCCGCCGTTCTTCCAGCGCCACAGCGGAAAACTTCTGGCTGTCGTTGCGGCATCGCTTGTAGCGGCATTCGCCTACCCGGTAACGTTCTGGACGCTCGCGTATGCGGAGAGTGTCCACAAAGCGATGCTCGAAAAACAGTACCAGGAAACACACAATATCCGGCTGACGCGGGAAGCCACCGTCAATCTGAAGCTGGCACAGCAAGAAGAAGCCCAGAAGCTCCTCGATGCCGAAAACGAACTTTTCAAGCAGCGCAAAGAGACCCTGATCAAGATCCACGATGTAAAAGTGCACTATCCGATGAAAGCGAAAATTATCGCCGGATTGTCTAAAAGCCTGAACCGGTACAAGGTCGGAGTATCGACCATCTCCTACAGCGAGAACAACGCATCCAAGGCGTTCAACTTCTCTCTGATGGCGAAACGCGACACCCAGATCACGGATTTACTCGAATATCTGACCAAAACGCATACGAAGCATTTCAAATACAACGTCGAAAAGATCTACTTTGATGACAACGGCAGTTTCTACCGCGGCGAGATGAAGGTGGTACTAAAATGAAATTCAACTTTGAGCAATATCTCTACCCGATCGACCAGTCCTTTGCGAACAAAAGTCCCCGGGACGTGATGATGATCTATGTCCTTATCGCCGCGCTTCTCATCGCGTTCTCCTATCTGCTCTTTTGGGACGGTGCGGAAGCCGAGTACAAAAAAGTCAAGGCGGAACGCGATGCCATCGAGAAAAAACTGACAGCGGACGAACAGTATCTCGAACGGCACCCCGAAAGCGAAATCAAAAAGATCGAGGATCATATTGCGGCACTCAAAGCCGAAACGATCAAGGTCAGAGAGAAAAACGAATATATCCAATACAAGATCAGCCAGATTTCAGAGCTTTTCTACAACGAAAAAGCATGGGGGAAATATATCGACTCCATTGCGGAAAACGCGAAAAGGTATCATGTCAAAATCACGCTGCTGTATAACAGAAAAACCCGAGGAAAAGAGAAGTTCGGCCATGTTCTCGACATCAACGTCAACGCGACGGGCCGCTTCAACAACATGATCAAGTTCATCAACGCGATGGAGCAAAGCAATCTTGTCATCGATCTGCATGGACTTGACCTCCGGGCTGAAAAACAGTTGGTTGCAGACATCAATTCATCTGTATGGGGGATTACGTACTAATGAAAACGAAACTGCTTATCATCACATTGCCGCTTTTCGTCTATGCACAGACGCCGCAGCCCGACCTTCAATGGGTCGACAAGGAAGTGGCGGCCATCAAACCGCCCCGAAAAGGGATGAATCCGAGTTCGGTGGACAGGATCAGAGATCCTTTCGCCGCACAACTGGCGCTTTATCAGCCTCCGGTGACCGAGGGGAAAAACGTCGTCAAGAACCCTGCCGCACACGTTCAGACCGGTTCGTTGCTGTTGCAGGCGGTCTTCAACGGAAAGTCCGCCATGATCGACGGGAAATGGTATAAAGTGGACCAGAAGGTCTACGGGTATACCGTCAGCAAGATCGACCATAACAGCGTTTTGCTTCGCAAAAAGAAAAAGAAGCTCAAACTGACACTGATCACCAAAAACGACAAGATCAAAATCAACGCCAAATAGGAAAATGAGATGACAAACAAAATGAACCCAATGAAAACCTTTCACAAATCGGTAATGTCGGCGACGGCAGCACTGCTGCTGGCGGGATCGTTGCAGGCAGCGGATTGTACCTACGAGCTCTTTAATATCAGCGGAGCGAAAGGGATGACGATTTCCGAATATGTCGATCAGCTCGCGAACGAATGCGAACTGACATTGATCATCAGCGACAAAGAAGCGGAAAAGAAAATGAACAAAGCGCTGCAGCGGACGAATCTCAAGAATTTGACGCTCAACGAAGTTTTCGACATTCTGCTTGTCGACAATAATCTCAACTATACGCTCGAGAACAACATCCTCAAGATCTCCTTCATCGAGACGAAGACCTATAACATCGATTATATCATCAGTGCAAGAAAGAGTATCGGGAGCACCGACATTCTGTTGAGCAGTTCGCAAAACCAGGGCGGCCTGCAGCAAGGGGGAGCGCAAGGCGGCGGCAATATGGGGCAAGGTACCGGCGGCGTCGGGCAGGACCTTGGCAACGGCTCGATGCAGCTGACACAAAACAACACCTCCGGCATCAAAATCGAATCGCTCGACGAAGTGAAGTTCTGGGAAGAACTCGATCTCGAGCTGCAGCGTGTACTGAACCGTCCGACCGACTTCTATCAGGCCGAAGCGCCGATCGTCAACAAAAACGCCGGACTGGTTACCGTCACCGCGACCGTACGGCAGCAGAAGCGTCTGGAAAAATACCTCAAGCAGCTTCAGAAAAAGATCCAGTATCAGGTATTGATCGATGTCAGAATGATGGCAGTCGTTCTGAACAAAAGTTCGTCCACCGGTATCGACTGGTCGCAGATCTACGCCCTGCAGAACTTCCGTGTATCAATGGACAAGATCGACTTCAAAAATGTCGCCGGCTTTGAAAACAATCTGCTCGACAGTTCAAGCATCACCGCTGCCGCCGACTCGGTCGGTGCGACAGCGAACAGTGTCCCTATGCCGGGATATTCCGGGCCGGCGTCATTGATCAAAATCTCCGGCGGCGGTTCGATCAACGAGCTGGTCAAATTCCTCAAAACGCAGGGTGATATCGAGGCGATATCCAATCCCAAAGTCCTGACGCTGAACAACCAGCCGGCACTGATCACCGTCGGAACGGAATATTTTTACAAAATCCAGAACTCGACGGTTCTCGCCGGCTCTTCCGCCGGAACGTCGCAGACGACACAGAACGAACTTGTCAACTCCATTTTCGCGGGGGTACTGCTCGACATTACGCCGGAAATTTCCAACGACGACACCATTACGCTCAAAATCAATCCCTCCGTCAGCCAGACACGGATCAAGCTCAGCAGCAGCGAACTGGCGCAGCAGCAGCGCAGCATGCCGCCGGATCTCGACCGCCGCCAGCTGGCGTCTGTCGTCACAGTCAAAGAC
>JALWNV010000143.1:3270-4537 GCA_027083665.1 Helicobacteraceae bacterium | reverse complement strand
CCCTCATAGCTCGTGACACGCATATATTTTTTCGTTACGGTGTCAAAAAGATAGATATCGGGCTGTCCCTTCGGCGCCATCGTCAATAGTAACCGTTTGCCGTCTCGGCTCACGTCGGAACAGACCAGCATCCCGTCAGAGGTGATGATCGCTTTTTTCCTACCGGTTTTGACATCGATTCGATAGAGTGTCGGACGCCGATGACTCAACGCTGTGTAATAAAATGCCGTATGCTGTGCATCCGCCCATTTGGGGAAAACATTCAAACCGCCCTTGATAATGACATGCTGATATGAAAGTGTATAGTCCGCAATGACGATTTCACTTTGCATACGGCCCAAAAGCCGTGCAAAAATAATCTTGCGTTTCATCCACGATACGGGAGCCTGGCCGAAATAGTCATTGATGTCGTAAGCGATGGCATGGGCGATAAACGGACTCATCCGCTCGTTGGCGACACGGTAGCTCTTGCTCAGCAGTACTTCGTTCCGACGTAGCAGTTTGACATCTACGAGAAAAGCGTTCCGGTCGTCGCTTCGAAGGCGGAATCGAACGGTATAATCCATGGAACGGTTCAGTACCGAAGGATTGTCGAAGTGTGTCGTCGCGTAATGATGATCAACATTGAAAAGCGCCAATACGTTGAGATCGCTTGTCAACAGCCGGTAAAAGCGTTTCGCAGGGACTCCCGTATAACCGATCGAAGCATCCTCGACAGCGACCGACGGAAGCGTATCCGCCTCTTTGACCACTTCAATCGTCGCATCGGCCGCCATCAGCCATACTGCACTCAGGATAAGGGCTATCATTATCCGCATCGTTACTCCTTCGAGATCAGGCTGACATCCAGCACCGTCTCTTTTCCTTTTGGATTTCGTTCGAAGGTCACATGCCGCAGCCGACTGCCGAGCTGTTGCACCTCCTGATCAAAAAACGGTTCACCCGCCTTCGTCAATATTTTATATTCTAAAAGTCTGCCATCAGGTGAGAGTCGAATTCTCACCCTCGCAACGGCCCCCCGGCTGTTTGCCGGCGGATAGAAGTTTTCGTAGATCTTCGCCTGTATTTTAGCGTAATACGCATCGACTTCCGCTCCGCCGGAACGGCTTTTGCCGCCTGCGATACGCGGCGGATGCACCAACGAAAGAGATTTGACCCGCTCAGCCGTCAGCGACGGCGCACGTTTTTTCGTCGTTTTGATTCGTTTTTGCAAAGCCGCCAGTCGCTTCGAATCGATTTTCTTCGGCGGTGCCGGTCTTTTTTTATG
>JALWNV010000143.1:0-3260 GCA_027083665.1 Helicobacteraceae bacterium | reverse complement strand
GGATATATCTTCAGTCACGGCTTCGGGAACCGGCTTCGTCTGCGACGTATTCATCGTTTTCTTCTGCGGCGTCACTTTCGGAGTATTGTGCGTTTTCGATGTCTTGAAAACGGCATCGGTCAGTGTCACTGTTATCGTGTCGCTTTTCTTCAGTGCATAAGAGTGGATTTTATCCAGTCCCTGAAGCATCTGGAAAAAGAGCATTCCGATAAGTGCGGACAAAACCAGCGAATAAAGGCCGCCGAGAAGAAAATCCCGCGGCGTCTCAACCGTTGGTAGCGAGAGAGACTTCACTGAAACCTGCCTGTTTGACCGCGGCAAGGACAGACATCACCATCCCGTAATCAAGGGACCTGTCTGCACTGATCATTACCGAAGATTTCGAATCAAGGTGCTTTTGTGCATATCGATAGAAATTGTCGATAAAGCCCAGACGGTCGAATTTCTCCTTGTTGACCACGATTTCACCGTCACGGTTGATCGAAATATGTACGGGCGGCTTTTTCTCGATCTGCTTTTGTGCCGATCCCTGCGGAAGATTGATCAACTCTTCGTAAACAATATTGGGGGCGATCACCATCAAAATCGCCAAAAGCACAAGCATCACATCCACCAGGGGAGTAATATTGAGCTCCGGGTTCTCGTCCCAGTCAAACAAATTCACGCCGCCGACGCCTCTTTGGCCAGGAGCGCATCACGCTGCATCCTCAGCAGCCCGCTGAGTTCATAGGCACGCCTTTTGAGCAGCTGATGATAGGTGTAGGCAAAAATCGCAACGAAAATACCCGCAGCCGTCGCCGCAAGTGCATCGGAGACGCCGGCGGCGATCACCGCCATCGTTCCCGAAGCACTCCCGATGTTATTGAACGTGTCGAGAATGGAAACAACCGTACCGAAAAGACCGATAAACGGTGCGGTCGAGGCGACGATAGAGAGCGTCGCCAATCCTTTGGTCGCCTCTTTGGTGCCGGCATAAAGTCCCAGATCGAACATTTCAGCGGAGAGACGCCGGCTGCTTTTGATGAAATGACTCAGATAGGAGTTCGACGCAATCGTGGAAGCCCCCATCAGAAGCGATTCAAGCGAATTCGTCTCTTTGTCCACCCAACGGTTGAGTGAAAGAAAACGATAAAAGAAAACCCAGTTTATCACGAGAAAATAGAGCGCAAGCAATGCCAGCACGCCAAGTGTGACACTGTTGCTTTTGAGATAATAGTCGCTGAGCGCCTCGAACATCCGCAAGTACTCAGATCAGTTTATGCGCTGCCGACTCGATCTTGGCGGAGACGGAAGCAAGCGCTATGTTCGATTCGGAAACATCCTCAAGAAGTTTCTTGGCATCGGCCAGTACCGCGGCAATATCGCTCTCGCCTTCACCGCGAATGGCGACCGCACCGTCGACAAGTACGGTGACTTTCGATTCGCTTACCTGCACAACACCCCAGTTCACGACGATGGATTCGGTATTCTTGTCTTTGGTGACAATGTCGATGACACCGGCTTTGAGAAGTGTCGTCAACGACGCGTGGTGCGGCAGCACACCGAATTCGCCTTCTTCACCGGGCAGAGTGACTTCCAACGCCTCGCCATCAAAGATGACGCCGTTGGGTGTAATCACTTCCAATTTAAAAGTATCCATACTCATCCTTTCGTACGAGGCTATTTCGCTTTTTCAGCTTTTTCGATCGCCTCTTTCATGTCACCGACCATATAGAACGCATTTTCAGGCAGGTGGTCGTATTCGCCTTCAAGGATTCCCTTGAAGCCTTTGATCGTATCTTCAAGTTTGACATACTTGCCCGGAGAACCGGTAAAGACTTCGGCAACGAAGAACGGCTGCGAAAGGAACTTCTCGATTTTACGTGCACGTTCGACAGTCGCTTTGTCATCCTCGGAGAGCTCATCCATCCCGAGAATTGCGATGATATCCTGAAGGTCTTTGTACTTCTGCAATGTTTGCTGTACACCGCGTGCGACTTTGTAGTGCTCCTCTCCGATGATCGCCGGATCGAGCAGACGGGACGTCGAATCAAGCGGATCCACTGCCGGATAAATCCCCTTTTCCGCGATTTTACGGTTAAGAACCGTCGTCGCATCGAGGTGGGCAAAAACCGAAGCCGGTGCCGGGTCGGTCAGGTCATCCGCAGGAACATAAACCGCCTGTACGGAAGTGATCGAGCCCTTCGTCGTCGAAGTAATACGGTCTTGAAGTGCACCCATCTCGCGTGCAAGCGTCGGCTGGTAGCCGACGGCCGACGGAATACGTCCGAGCAGGGCGGACATCTCCGAGCCCGACTGTGCAAAACGGAAAATGTTGTCGATGAACATCAGTACGTCAAGGCCCTTCTCGTCACGGAAGTACTCCGCCATGGTGAGACCTGTCAGCGCGATACGGTTACGTGCTCCCGGAGGTTCACTCATCTGACCGTAGCACAAGGCGACTTTGTCCAGGACGTTCGAGTCTTTCATCTCATGGTAAAGGTCGTTACCTTCACGGGTACGCTCACCGACACCGGCGAAAACGGAATACCCGCTGTGTGCGTGCGCCACGTTGTGAATCAGCTCCATGATAATGACGGTCTTGCCGACGCCGGCACCGCCGAACAGGCCGACCTTACCTCCTTTTGCATAAGGAGCGAGAAGGTCAACGACCTTGATACCCGTTTCGAACATCTCTGTCTTGGTGCTTTGCTCGACCAGCGGCGGAGGGTCACGGTGAATCGACCACATCTCGGCATCGGTCACCGGCTCGCCGTCATCGATCGTTTCGCCGATCACGTTGAAGATACGTCCAAGCACCTTTTCACCGACCGGGACTTTGATCGGCGCACCTGTCGCCACGGCTTCCATCCCGCGTACGAGGCCTTCACTCATGTCCATCGCGATCGTACGGACACGTCCGTCACCGAGGTGAGACGCGACTTCAAGTACCAGACGATACTCGGTACCCTCGACATTTCCTTTTACTTCGATCGCTTCGTTGATCGCAGGAAGTTTTCCCTCGAAGTCAACGTCAACGACCGGACCCATTACCTGGATAATCTTTCCAACCATATTTTCCTCCATATTATTTCATCGACTCAACGCCGCTGATAATTTCGATCAGCTCCGTTGTAATTGCTTCCTGACGCGCCTTGTTGTAAGCGACATTCAGCGACTTGACCATCTCTTTGGCATTATTCGTCGCGGCATCCATAGCCTGCATACGCGCCGAGTGCTCCGCCGCGACAGAATCGATCAGCGAATAGTACATGTTGTAC
>JALWNV010000142.1 GCA_027083665.1 Helicobacteraceae bacterium | reverse complement strand
GCAACCTCACTACCACTCTGCGCTTTTGGGATATCTCCTCCGGTGTCAGCAACCGTCCGTCTTCTCGGCTTTTAACAATCATTCCTTATTATAACATATTCAGATTATTTTTTGGTGGAGTAATAAGACAAAGCAGATCAAAAAGTGCAAACCGCTCATGCAGGAAATTGAGCGGTATGCTCTTGAGGGCAAAGAGAAAGAACTGTACGAAAAAATAGCGGCAAGTCTGAAGCGATTCAGATTCAAAGATGCCATAGAACTCTCAAAGGAGCTGTAACGATGGAAAATCCGAAAATACTGGTGGTGGACGATACGGAGGAGAATGTCGAGATTCTCAACGAACTGCTGGGCGAGGAGTACGATGTGCTTTCCGCACTTGACGGCGAGTTCGCGATCGAGATTGCGCACGAAGACAGTCCCAATCTCATCCTGCTCGATATCATGATGCCGGATCCGGACGGTTTCGAGGTGTGCCGCAGACTCAAAGAGGATCCGGAAACTGAAAACATTCCCATCATCTTCATCACGGCAAAAACGGATGAAAACAGCATAGAAAAAGCTTATGAGATCGGGGGGATAGACTACATTACCAAGCCCTTCAAACCCAAAGAGCTTATGGCCAAAGTAAAAAGAGAACTCAAACTCCAGGAGCTTTACCGTCAGCTGGAGCTTTCGGCGACGACCGATCCGTTGACAAAACTGTACAACAGAAGATATTTTACCGATACTTCACGGCAGCTCCTGAATCTGGCAAGAAGAGAAAAACAGCGTATGTCACTCATCATGCTCGATATCGACAAATTTAAATCGGTCAACGACACCTACGGACACAAAGCGGGTGACGAGGTCATCGTTTCCCTTGCCGACACCATACTCCTTGGCAAAAGAAAGAGCGATTTCGCCTGCCGGTACGGCGGGGAAGAGTTTGTCGTCGTTTTGCCGGACACGACGATCGAGGGGGCAAAAGAGCTGGCGGAAAAAATAAGGGAAAATGTGGAGAAAAAAACGATAGAGACAGAAGGCAGAAGTATCGCTTTCACCGTCAGTATCGGCGTGTCGGAGATAGATGTAGGAAAGGAAGCCAATATCGAAGCGGGACTGAAAAGAGCCGATGAGGCACTCTATGAAGCGAAAAAGGGCGGTCGGAACAAGGTGGCGGTCAGAAACATCTGAATCCCCCGCTTTTTATTTCCGAAGGTCTCCCTGCCTCAAAAACGTCTCCAGAACGACGCGGTAAACAAGACGAAAACCGTATAGCATTCCAGACGTCCGATGATCATCGCCACCGAAAAAACGATTTTGTCCGCATCGCCGAAAAAGCCGAAATTGTCTGCCGGCCCCACCATCGAAAAACCGGGACCGATATTGCCCACCAGCGCCAGCGCCCCCGAGATCGCCGTCATCTCGTCGAAACCCCGCAGGTAGATGTAGAGCATCGTGGCGAAAACGGTCAGTACATAGAGAAAGAAAAACCCGAACGTCGAAAACAGCAGGCGCTCTTTGAGCCGTACCCCGTCGACAAAAACGGAAATGAGCACGTTGGGATGCAAAATCCGCTTGAGTTCACCGACGAGGGTCTTGAACAAGATCACGTGCCGGATCACTTTCACGCCGCCGGCCGTCGAGCCCGCATTGCCGCCGACGACCATCGCGATAAAAACGAGTGCGATGGCGGCATGACCCCACTGCGCGTAGTCGAGTGTGGCGAAGCCTGTCGTCGTCATCACCGATGCCACGGTGAAAAAAGCGTGTGTCGCACTGAAATAGAGTCCGTCGGAACTGTTAAAAGCGTGCACGGAAGCCAGCAATACCGACAGCGCGAGAAAGATGACGAAGTACCAGCGCACTTCTTCGGTTTTATATCCGCCGGTATCGTTGTAAAAAAGTTTAAGGTGCGCCAGAAAATTCACACCCGAAAGCATCATGAACAGCGTCGTCACCCACAAAATGGCCGTATGGCCGTCGAAGGCACCCATCGAATTGTTCTTTGTCGAGAATCCGCCGGTGGAAATCGTCGAAAAAGCGTGATTGAGTGCATCGAACAGCGACATGCCGAGCCCGTATAGCAGCAGCGTGTCGACAAGTGTCAGCATCACGTAGATTCCCCACAGCCGCAAAGCGGTATCGCGGATCTTCGGGGTCAGTTTCTCCATCTGCACTCCCGTCGCTTCGGCCTTGAAGAGGCTGAGACTACCCGTGGGATTGATCATCGAAAGCAGCCCGACCCCCAGGACGATGATCCCCATTCCTCCCAGCCAGTGCATCAGGCTGCGGTGAAACAAAATCAGATGCGGCAGCGCTTCGATATCTGTATAAACCGTCGCCCCCGTTGTCGTAAAACCGCTGATCGCTTCAAAAAAGGCTGACGCCGCGGAGACCGGCGTATACAGCAGTAGCGGGACCGCCCCTGCCACCCCGATAAGCAGCCACAGCACGTTGACCGAAAGGACGCTCTCTTTGATCCCGAGTCTGAAGGGATGGTGCTTCAGCCGCAGCCATATCAGAGCGTTGAACGAAAAAAACAGCAGCAAAAACAGTGAAAACTTCAAAACATCTTCACCGTAGAGAAGCCCGACGGCGAGATCGAGAACGAAAAAACCGCCGAGGACCATCCCGATCACACTGAGGAACTTGAGAATGCTTTTAAAATCCATTGATCCATGCCCTTGCGTTTTCCTGGCTCGCTTCACTGCAAAAAAGGGTGATCAGATCCCCCTCTTCGAGCCCTCCGGCACACTCGAAATCCAGCAAAGTCCCCCCGCGCACGAGTAGAATCCGCTCGTCGGTACGGCGTTTGGGCATCGGCGGCAGACGGCCGATCCATTTCGAGCCGGCAAAGATACGCCGCATAAAAATCGCGGCTTTTCCGCCGCAGAAACTGCGAAACAGCACGACGCGGTTCGAATCGATCTTCTCGACGAGGGTGTTGTACGCACTGATCTTCGGACCGCGCACGACGATAATACCCAGCGCATGCATCAAACTGTAGTATTCAGGCTCGTTGTTGACGGCCACGACACGCTCGATGCCGTACTCTTTCGCTTCAAGGCACTTGATGATGTTGTATTCGTCGTCGTCCGTCGCGGCGATGACCATATCGGCTTCCGCCAGACTCTCCTCTTCGAAAATGTCCGCCATCCCGTAGCTGCAGTTGATCGTCACCGCCCGGCCGGCAAGCTGTTCATCGGCCCGTTCGCACAACTGCATGTCCCGTTCGATCAGTTTGACTTTCCTGCCGCGTTCGATCAGCGTCTGCGCGACCGTCACACCAAGCTCGTCCGCCCCGAAAACGACACAGCGCTCAATGCGCGGTGTCACTTTGGTCTCAAAAATGTCGCACAGCTTTCCGATCGCCGTCTCCGAGCCGAAGAGGTAGATCAGATCCCCTGCCCGGATCTCGGGGTGCTCCTGCGGAATGAAAAAACGTTTCGCCCGTTCGATCCCCACGACGACGAAACCTTTTTCATCAAGCACCGTCGGCTCGACCGTGGCAGAAACATGGACCGAGATAAGTTTGAAGTCGGTATGGACAAACCGCTTGACGTTGTTGGCTTTGGGGTAGTCCAGCAGCATCGCCACCGTTTCGCTCGTCAGCTTCAGCGGAAACACCGCTTCGGTCACCCCCAGTTTCTCCCGGATCGCCGTCTTGGCGAAATAGCGGTTTTTCAGACGGATGAACTTTCGGCCGACTTCGATCGCCTCGTCGGCGATCAGCGTGGCGATCAGATTCGTTTCGTCGGTGTCGGCGACGGCGATAAAAAGATCGGCCTCGTGCGTGCTGAGTTTTTCATAGGTGGCGGGATCTTCGATATCTCCGTAGACGGGAAAGATATCGAGGCTCTCCTGCAAGCGGTTGAGCGCGTCGGGATTGCGATCGATCATCGTGATGTTGTGACCGATGCTCAAAGCCCTGGCAAGATAGAAACCGACGTTGCCGGCGCCGGCGATAATGATATTCATCGTACGCTTCTCCTTGGGGAAAAACCCATTGTAACGCAACGGTTTTTACAAGCCGGTAAAATGCGAAATGCAGCGAAGAAGCGCCTGCCGTATGCTAAAATGAAAGGATGGATTACACCGTCGTCACATCGATCGTCATTGCACTGCTGCTGGGGTTTATGATCGGAATGCAGCGCACGCTTACCTATTTGCCCGAAGGCGAAGAAGCGTTTGCCGGCGGCCGGACATTCGCGCTGCTTTCGCTCTGCGGCTACCTTGCGGGGCTGCTGAGCGAAAGGATCGAAGGCTTCGTCTTCGCCGTCATGCTCGTTGTCGGCCTGCTCATCGGACTCTCCTACTATCTCAAGGTCACCCGTTTTCACAAAAGAGGCATGACGACTCAGATCGCCGCCGTGATCACGTTTTTACTCGGGCTGATGCTCTACGAAAACCTGCAAACCTATGCCGTGTTTATCGCCGTACTGACAGTCGTGCTGCTTGAAATGAAACCGCGGCTGCGCCGTTTCGAATCGCACCTTTCCGCCTCCGATATCCACGCCGCGATCGTCTTGCTGGCGATGAGTTTCATCGTCCTGCCGATGCTGCCCGACGAAATGATCGGTCCCTATCATCTTTTCAACCC
>JALWNV010000141.1:3184-4586 GCA_027083665.1 Helicobacteraceae bacterium | reverse complement strand
CTTCGGGAAAAAGGCATCGACTACACCTATGACCGCAAAATGCAGCTGTACAAGACGGACAATGTCTTCGAGCCCCTGCGCCGCCTTATCGTCGAGATCAAAAACGCGATGGAACATTACCCCGCGTCGCCGCTCGCCGCACGTATGATCACGGACGAACACTACCTTATCACCCGCCTCGCACGCATCCTCGAGATGCCTGAGCGCAACGCTCCCGTCACCGCGTTCGACATGCACCGCACCCTGCCGGGAAAACAGCTCGATGCCGCGCAGACCGACGCACTGACGCTCTTTTTGTTCGAAGAGTCGTACAAAGAGTACGAACTCATACTCGTCTATGCCTATATGCAGAACAAAAGTGACGACGTACTTGAACGCGACATCTACCAGGACCTTATCGACGAGTCGCATTTCCATCTCAAATCGTTCGGAAACATGATGGCGAAGATGGGAATTCTGGGACTGCCGCGGGAACTGCATGAAAAAACCTACAAAATCGACGATGTCGCCGCCTTTATTCGCAGCGGCATCGAAGAAGAAGAAAACGCCAAAGAGCAGTGCCGGGAACTGGCGGCATCGATCAAGGACAAAGCGCTGTCGGATTTCTTCGACTTTATCAATTACCAGGAAAGCTATCACATCGAGCTGATGAAGAAACTGCTTCCCGGGACGGAGCGCTAAATATCTCCGAAATAGATCTCGAGCCAGTAGCGTATGACATAGTTGGGATGCCAGTCGTAAACCATGTCGAAATCAACTCGCGGCTCGAGCTCGTAAAAAAGCCACTTCCGGAAAAATGCCGATTTCCAGCCCCCGCCAAGGCTGTAGCGGGTCACCCCTGCATGCGGACTGATGTCATAGCGCGTGTCTTCATAGCGCGAGACATCGATCTGTGTGGTACCGGCAAGGCTGACGAACAGACGCAGACCGGTGTTGTAAGCGAAAGTATTGTAATATCCGACACTGCCGTTATACTGCATTCCGACGGTTTTCGTCTCCGTCGAACGCTGCATCAGCAGACGGATCATCTCCGTCTGTGAGATATGACGGTCGAAATACAGGTCGGTTTCCTCATAGAATTCCCGCTTGGCCGAATACTCGAAATACTGTACCGGACGGATCAGCCATCTGTCCAGATCGACCGGGTATTCGAAACGTGCCTGTGTGAAGGGATTGGTAATGCCGCGCATCCCCGCGGAAATATCGGTTTTGAGGTCTTTGACAAATTCGGGAACGAAATAGCGCGCCCCCACTGTTGTCGTCGTATCAATATTCCCCTGCGTATCGACCAACTCTTTGTTTTGATCATGCTTGGGATCTCCGACAAAGAGCTGAAGCGTTTTTTCGGTAAACGGAAGCGAAATGGCGAATTTGATCTGATTGAGAAATTTGGCACCCTCTT
>JALWNV010000141.1:0-3174 GCA_027083665.1 Helicobacteraceae bacterium | reverse complement strand
TGCTGGAGCATCTGGGTTGTCGTCGTTTTGCCGTTGGTACCGCTGATCCAGATTGAGCGAGGCATCGAAGGGGCGAAGTAGTCGTACTCGCTTTGGAGATTGCGTGCCTTTTGTATAAGCGGATTTGCAGGCGCTATGCCCGGTGATGGGATCTCAAGATCGCTGTAGCGCGGATCGAACTCGCTTGCGGGGCGTACAAGAAACCCCTCTTCGTCACGAAAGAGTTTGTTGAAGTAGTCCGACATCGCCTCACTGGGCACTTTTTCAGGCTGCTTCCTGTCTTTGACCGCAGCGTTCGTATCTGCCGTATCTTCGACCCATGATGCCAGTTCCCGATCCGCATTGGCCGAAAACACATGTACGGTATGTGTCAAATTGGCGTGAAAACGGTCCAGATAACCCAGTCCGCTGTCCAGCCAGGTCTCTGCGGGACGACTGTCGAATTTACGTTTGGTGAGGGCGATAGCACGGGAAATATTAATGTCGTTGATTATCTTTTCGAAATCGACTTTTTCGCCCGGATGCCGCGATTTTGCCGTCTGCGCGAAAGTATCCGTTATCGGGGCGAACGACAACAGCAACGATACGGAAAACAGCACCGGACGGCAATGAAATTGCATAAGACCGAGTATAGCATCAAATCTTTTTAAACACCAAAAGCATCTTGTCGTTGGTATCGTACAGCGAGAGATTCCGGTACTGCATCAGCTTCAGCCCCGGCACGTTTCGGAAACGGTCGAGCGGGTGGAACCACTGCACGATGGTCGACTGCTCCTTGCGGTAGCACTCCGGACGTTCCCGGGTAAAAAGTGTAAAATGCGTATGCAGCTCCCCCGATTCGAAATGCGCCTCCACATTGAGAAAATGATCGTTATCCTCCGCACTCATGGATCCTTCCGCCACTTCCGAAAATCCGTGCAGCGTATTGATATCCGCGACAAAAACGCCGCCGCTTTCCAGATGCCCGGCGACGCACCGCAAAAACACGGACAGCGCCTCATGATCGAGAAAATTGAGCACGTCGAAGACCGCGACCGCGGCATCGAAACGCCCCGTCACCTCGCAGACTCCTTTTTGCGACACGTTCAGCCCTTTTGCCGCGGCGGCATCGGCCATCACGGCGCTCTGATCGATCCCGGCGGTTTCGATCCCCCGCGCCTCGAGCTTTTCCATCAGGCCGCCGCGCCCGCAGCCGATATCGAGCACCCTGCGCGGGGCATAATTACCGAGGGTATTCAGATAGAGTTCGTGCAGCCGTTCCGTCGCCTCTTCGATACCGAGCAGATGCTCGGCACGGGCATAGAGATCAAGACTCACTGACCACCCTGTTGATCTTCTCGTAAATATCGAGAATTTCACTCTTTTTTTCGAAATAACTGTTCTTGTTGGCGATCAGATGTGTGGTGGATTCCATAATCTCCTCGACTACTTCGAGACCGTTTTGCTTCATCGTCGTCCCCGTTTCGACGATATCGACGATCATATCCGCCAGACCGACCAGAGGCGCCAGTTCGATGGAGCCGTAGAGTTTGATGACATCCGCCGCGACAGCCCGCTCGGCGAAATAGCGTTTGGTGATATTGACCATCTGCGTCGCCACCTTGATCTCGGGCTTGCTCAGGTCAAGTTTCTCCCCCTTTTTCATCCCGATCGCCACTTTGCAGTAGCCGCGGCCGAGATCGAGCAGGCGGATGACGTCGAGGCCCTGCTCTTCGAGCGTGTCGAGACCGACGACGCCGATATCCGCCGCCTGATGGTAGACGTAGGTCGCCACATCCTGGTTGCGTACGAGCAGAAAGCGGAAATCGGGGGTGTCGAGGATGAGCTTCCGATCGTCGAAAGCGAACTTCTCTCCGAAAATCGTTTCGAAAATTTCCAAAGTCTCTTTGGCGATTCTGCCTTTGGGCAGGGCGACGGTCAACATGGTCGGGCCTTTTTGATGATCTTTTGCATTCCCGCGAACAGCAGGTCCGGTGCCGTGACGGCCTCCGGCAACAGAGGCTGCAGCTTTTTCGCGTCGCCGCCGGTGAGATAGACCGGCAGCCCGTAACCGGCCACTTCGCGGGCCAGCAGCCCCAAAGCGCCGTAGCTGATGGCATCGGGCGTATTTTTCGGCATTTTATCCAATTGCAGCCCAAAATTGAATGAGTAATCGAGTTTCGCGGAGATCCTCGGATAGAGCGACTGCAGTGCGGCGATGCCGGGGTAGATGAATCCCCCCTCGAAAATGCCGCCGCGGACGATATCGACCGTGATCGCGCTGCCCGCATCCACCACGACACCCTCTCCGATCGCTTCACAGGCCATAATCCGGTCGATACCCATTGTCGCATAATAGTTGCGCCGCTCGACGAAAGGCTCCAAATCCGTCCAGTTTCCGAGGGGGACAAGTTTCGGCTGCACTGCGGCATTGACGTTGATATAGCAGACCCGCTGCGACACCTCTGCGGGATCGAATGTCTCCGCCGTTCTTTTCTCGTGCGAGCCTGTCACGGTATCGTAAAAATGGTAGGAGGTGTTGCCGATGTCACACAGCAGCATCATCGTCGCTTTCGCAGCGTTTCGCGTCTGTCATCAGAGGATCTTCCAGCCCGACTGCTTGAACGCGGCCTCGGCCTTCGAACATAACGGCGCATCGAGCATCAGCACTTTGTACTTGAACGCGTGATCGGCATACTGTTCGAATTTGCGCAAAATCGTCTCGAATTGCTCCACGTCTTTCATCAGGATGCGGCTTTTTCGCGCCACAACAAAGATCGCCGTATAATAGCCGCCGCGGTCGGTGGCGGCGAACAGACGGATGCGGTTCCGGATACCCAGTGCCCCGGGCGGAACCTCTTCGAGGGTTTTGTAGATCAGGCCGTGGCGGCTCAGCCGGTCGACAATCGGTTTGAACATGGTGCGTGTCTCTTCATAACGGAGTGGTTTCATGGGTCGCATTATATCCTGCTTCGGCATGTTTCAAGCATTGTCCCGCATCGGATGGTACTGATTCACCGTTGCTTTGAGATGGCGTTTTTGCACATGCGTATAGATCTGTGTTGTCAGCAGCGACGCATGGCCCAGCAGTTCCTGCACTACACGCAGATCCGCCCCGCCGACAATCAGCGCCGTGGCGTAGGAGTGGCGAAGCACGTGCGGGGATAACCCGAGGTAATTCAGTGTGATCTTGTA
>JALWNV010000140.1 GCA_027083665.1 Helicobacteraceae bacterium | reverse complement strand
GCCTATATCAGCTACTACGACCCCTCCGGCGATATGCTGAGATACACCACCAACCGTGACGGCAGCTGGACACAGCTGGGTGCACTTTCGGGCAGCAACGCCAGATACAATGCCGTCACGGTCAACAGCAACGACGAGGCAAATATTTCGGATCCCACGCTGGCGGAATCCTATGTCGATATTGCTCTTGATGGGGGTGATCACTGGCACAAAAGCTACTTCGACAGCGGGGCGGTCCACTACCGTACCTCGCTGGGAAGCACCTACAGCCATGACATGAGCGTAGCAGGAAACCACAGCCGTATCGCCGTAGACCGGGCACAAAACGCCTATATCGCTTTTTACAAGTCCGACACTCAGGATGTGAAACTGCTCAGCAATATGACCGGTGTCTGGCAGACAGAAACCGTCGAATCATCCGGAAGTGTCGGTGAATACGCTTCGGTCGCCCTGGCAAACGACGACAATCTTAGCGTCTGCTATTACAATGCCGACTACAAAGCGCTGCAGTGTGCCAGCAAAACGCTCGACAGGGTCGACAACGCTTTCAAATCACTCTACCATACCCTCGACGGCGACAACTGGAACGACAACAGCGGATGGCTAAGCAGCAGCGACAAATGTACCTGGTACGGGGTAGTGTGCGACACCGACGGCAATATCTCGCTGGAACTCAACAACAGCAATCTTTCAGGAACCCTTCCGCCGGAGCTTTTGGATATACCCAGACTAAACAAAATAAGTTTTTATAATAATCATATCTCCGGAAATATTCCAGACTGGAGAAGCAACATCGACTCGTTACAAACACTGATTTTAAGCTCCAATGAACTGTCAGGTACTATACCGGAATCACTTATGAATCTTACCAACCTCAAAGTGCTAAACTTGCACAAAAACCATCTTGTCGGTAATATTCCTTCCTCTATTGGGAACAATCTCAGCAAATTAGAAGTTCTGAGTTTCAGTACCAATGAACTTAACGGCTCCATACCTTCATCCATCGGTTCTCTCTCGAAGCTGAAGGAACTTTATCTATATGAAAATAACTTAACCGGCCCCATTCCAACGACGTTTGAAAATTTGAAAAATCTGACAAAACTTTTTTTGTGGGATAACCATCTCAATGGCAATATCCCTTCAGAACTGGGGGAAATGACCAACCTACAAAAGCTCTACCTGAACAACAATGATCTGAACGGAAATATCCCAGGCAATTTAGGCAAACTTGACCATCTTGAACGTTTAGATCTTTCAAACAATCAGCTAAGCGGAACATTTCCGGATTTTCTTTTGGGCTCCACCAAACCACTTGAGGCATTGAACCTCAGCCAAAATCACTTTAGTGGCACTATTCCCTCAGCAATTTCATCTTTGAAAAATATGAAGTGGCTTATGCTTGAATTCAATCAGTTCGACGGCTCCATACCATCGAGTATCACCAAGCTAAAGACTTTATATCAATTGGGTTTGCGTGGAAATTCATTGTCAGGAACCATTCCGGAACTCGACGAAAATCTTTCACAAGTGTGGTATATGACCCTTGGTTCAAACGAACTCACCGGTCCCATTCCTAACAGTATCTGTAAACTTTCAGGACTGACAATTCTAGAACTCTCTTCAAATAAACTTACGGGTTCCATACCAAGTTGTATTGATAATTTGAAAAAACTTCAACGGTTGTATGCTAACAACAACCAACTCTCCGGATCTATTCCAGATACAATAGGTGGGATTGGTGAAGAGTTGATGTCTCTCTGGCTCCAGGAAAACCAATTAAGCGGTACAATTCCATCATCACTCAACAATCTCACAAATCTATATGATTTTTACGCCAATTCAAATCACTTGACCGGTACTATTCCCGATATGTCAAATTTAACTTGGCTGCACTATCTTGATTTGCATGACAATATGCTCAGTGGAGAAATCCCTGTGTCGCTCAAAGATCTTCCTTTAAAACTCAACAATCCGAGTCTCGACCTTTCCAGCAACTGTAATCTTTTCAGCAATGATGAGAGTCTAAAAACATTTCTTGATGCGCACGCAGGCGCGTATGCCTATATCATAGAAACTAATGGCCATTGTCCGGTTTTAACCCCGATCATCACCTATCTTCTCTTCTGAACCATGCCGGGCTTTTGCCCGGCATGCAACAACTTTCATCTAAGTACACCTAAAATGAATTTGGCACGAAACAAATCAAAGAGGGAAAAACAGAATATTTCTTGAACACGGCGCCCGTCGCGATGCTGATGGCATCCTTTCCCACGCCGATTAGCGACAGCTTCCTCGGACTCGGGGATACGGCACTAATACAACAAAAGCATATCGATCGCCGGCAGCATCGGGTAGGCGACTTTGACAACGGCACCGATATAGTGAGCGTCAGGTGCATAGGCACCCTCGTAATCGTACGGCTGGAACCCGTCGGCACACCGATTTCCGGCATATTTCCCCGCAAAACCCGCGATGCGTCTGAGCGAACGTCGGCCATCCGTCAGACGTACTTCCTGCAAATTCATCGTACCGGAAATATGTCCGAACTCCGTGATGTTGGCTGGAACCGCAGCGGAAAAAAGCGAGTAATAATTTTCATCCATATGAATATCCGATCCGGTGCCGCTGCTGCTGTTCTCCAAAGCGATTTCCGTTCCGTTTCCATTGTTATTTTTAAGGATATTGTTTTCGATGGACACATTCGCGCCGTCGTTGAACGTGCCGACATCGATCCCCGTTCCGTTTTCGTCGGCCCGGTTCGATACAAACGTATTGTTCGTTATCGCCAGGATGCCTCCGTTTTCGCGTACCCCGCCGTAAACGGCACCGCCCTTATCGAGAGCGTAGTTTTCGATAAAGACATTGTTGGCAATCACGAAATGCCCGGTGTCCGTCAATGCAAAAACAGCCCCGCCGTTTTCCTTTACCAGCTCCGAGGTATTGTAGGCGGTATTGCGATAAAACTCGTTATAGAGCACTTTCGTCGCCGCATTTGTCTGAATAAAAAGTGCACCGCCCGCATAGGCGCTGTTGTTGCGAAAAATATTTTTCGCAACTGTCACGTTTCCGTCGACAGTCGAGATATATGCTGCCCCTCCCGAGCTGTTTTCATACCCGTTACCCTCGAAAACGTTACCTTCAAGCTCCGCATTGGCACGGCCGATCCTTGAAAAATCGAGCGCATAGGGGATACCGCTCATCAGCTTGAGGTTTTTGACCGCGATCGTGACGCCGGAACTATCCACACCGCTCTTTTCCCGTACCGTCAGAATCGTTCCCGTGACACCCGCATCAAATATCGTATCCTCCGCATTGCCGCTCTCCGACCGGATCGTCAGCGAATGCGTTTCGGTGATGTTGTATTCCAAACCGCCGAAACCGTAAATTCCCGGCAGGACATGGATAACATTGTCGAGATCGTCGTACTGTGCCGCCAGCAAAGCTCTGCCGACCGTACAGGGCTTGTTGACCGGGCATTCCCCGAAACAGCCGCTGTCGTTGCCGTCGACAGAGACATAATAATCTGTATTAAAATCAATACAGGCGGCATGTACAGCGGCTACCCCTATCACTATCGCGATGATTGTTCTTCTCATTCCGCACCTCCATTTCGGGTTAATTATAACTCTTTTTCAAAAAAATGGCATCACCCTCGAGGGTGATGTTTTTCCCTATAAAAAAGCGTATAATTGAACTGTAAACACGTTGAAAAGGATAGGGATGGAGCCGTTTTTCAAATTATTTTTCATACTGCTGCTGACGAAGGCCGCCGCGATCGCGGCACCGTTCGTCATCAAGATCAAAACAGATAACAACGGAACGTCGGCAGATACCGAATTCACTATCCCGACCTATCCATACGACAGCGGGAACGGGTATAATTACAGTGTCGACTGCGACTATTTCAGCGGTATTTTTACCGCCGATCTCTCAGAACAGACAGCAGACGCCACCTGCAGCTACGATTCGGCCGGGACACATACCATCGCCATCGACGGGAATTTCCCCCGTATCTACTTCAACGACGGAGGCGACAAAGAGAAACTCCTGAGTATCGAAAAATGGGGCGACATTCACTGGAACTCGATGGAAAAGGCGTTTTACGGCTGTTCGAACCTTCAGCTCGGTGCCTCCGCCGGATCGCCGGATCTCTCCGGCGTCACCATCATGGACTATATGTTTGCAGGCGCTTCATCACTGAGTCAAAATATCAATTTCTGGAACGTCTCACATGTACAGAGAATGAATTATCTGTTCAACGGCGCTACCAATTTCAATCAGCCGCTTGATACGTGGGATGTTTCGAATGTCACCCATATGACCGGGATGTTCAGAGATGCGATCCATTTCAACCGGCCGCTGAACGACTGGAACGTCTCGAGCGTCATTTCAATGGGCTTTATGTTTCAAAGGGCTGCCGATTTCAACCAGTCGCTTTCGCAGTGGGACATTTCACATGTCCAAAGCCTGCAGAACATGTTCCAGCAGGCCTCTTCATTCGATAACAATATCTCCGAATGGAACACTTCGAATGTCACAACATTGGCGTATCTTTTCGACCATACCCCGTTCAACCAGCCGCTCAACGACTGGGACGTCAGCGCCGTCA
>JALWNV010000139.1:16837-17841 GCA_027083665.1 Helicobacteraceae bacterium | reverse complement strand
GAAGGTGCCGTACATTCTGACGGCACACTGCATCTGGGCACGAACACCGCCCCGATGATGCCTGCCGGAACGTATAGCTATCGTGAGCCGGAATCGCTTTATGCGTTGCGACAGTGCCGGGCGCTGGCCGATCATCCGGATCCCGACGCGAACAACCGGACGCTGTCAGGGATTGACGCCAACCGCAACGGTGTGCGCGACGATCTTGAATACTACATCATCGATCGCTTCGGAAACGATCCCGATTACCCGAAAACCAAAACGGCTATCGCGATGCAGTATGCCGCAGCCGCAGCAAAAACGCTGATCGATCCGGACAATGCGTATGTCAATAAGTCTTATGAGATACTTGATAGTGCCCAAAATTGCGAATTTTATTTTTGGGATAAGAATAATTTGGACGGAGATGAGACTATTTTTGACAGCAGCTTTAAAGACAACATTTATAATAACAAAGAAAGGCTGATTAACTATGCCCGCTATAACGGAGCGCTGGGCGGGCACGGGTATACCATGCCAAATGATTTTAATGTCAGCTCCTGCATGATCAACATCGATGAGCTTGGAGAGTAGAGATGATAAAGATTATGGTTCTACTAATGATATCAACGATATTTTTTTCAACGTCTATCGTCTAAATTATCGGAGTGGTCGGGGTGACAGGATTCGAACCTGCGGCCTCTTCGTCCCGAACGAAGCACGCTACCAGTCTGCGCTACACCCCGAGGGCCGGAATTATATCCCAACAAATCTTAAATAAACAATAAATCCGTAATTTTCAAACCTTGATTGACATTGGCTCAACTTTGATGCTATAATTGCACACAAAAAACAATCTAACAAATATCAGAGGTGCAAAGATGAGCAAAAGTTTATATGAAACATTGGGGGTCAGCGAAAACGCGACGGAGTCCGAGATCAAAAAAGCGTATCGGAAACTTGCACGCAAGTACCACCCGGATGTTAACAAAAGCCCCGAAGCGGAGGAGAAGTTCAAAGAGATC
>JALWNV010000139.1:0-16827 GCA_027083665.1 Helicobacteraceae bacterium | reverse complement strand
TTCGCCCGTTCTCAAGGCGGCAACGTCGATCTCGATGAGATTCTCCGCCAGATGTTCGGAGGCGGCGGAGGTGCCGGCTTCGGCGGTTTCGGCGGCAGCGGCCGCAGCCAGGGAGGATTCGGCGGTTTCGGCGGTGCGGGCGGTTTCGGAGGCGGCGGTTATCAGCAGCCGGTTAATCTCGATCTCGAAACGTCCATCACGGTACCGTTTCATACGGCGGTGCTTGGCGGAAAACACCATGTCAGTGTCGAAGGCGAAAGTTTCGATATCAAGATCCC
This sequence comes from Helicobacteraceae bacterium, assembly GCA_027083665.1. Taxonomy (GTDB): domain Bacteria; phylum Campylobacterota; class Campylobacteria; order Campylobacterales; family Sulfurimonadaceae; genus Thiomicrolovo. The sequence goes on along the minus strand of JALWNV010000139.1, from coordinate 16,549 downwards.
CGCGGGTATCAAAGACGGCGAGAAGCTGCGTGTACGCGGAAAGGGACGGAAGCAGGGGGGACGTACGGGCGACTTGTATCTGAAGATCCATGTCGCGCCCAATCCCGAATACACCCGCGAAGGCGACAACCTGGTCAAGACGTTCGATGTTCCGCTGTATGCGGCGCTGTTCGGCGACAAGGTCAAAGTCCGGACGCTGGAAAAAGAGATCACGCTCAAAGTTCCGAAAAACACGAAAAACGGCCAGCGTTTCCGCGTCAAGGAGATGGGCGTGATGAACCGCAAGACCAAGCAGCGCGGCGATCTCTATCTCGTCGCCAATATCGTGCTGCCGGATGTGGACAAGCTCGATCCCGAACTGGTCGAGATGATGAAAGCAAAACTGCCCAAGGAGTAAACGATGCATACGTATGACGAACCGGTCTATCTTATCAGTATCGTCTCGAAGATCCTCGATATCCATCCGCAGACACTGCGGCAGTACGAGCGTGAAAACCTGATTTCGCCTTCGCGCTCGGACGGACGTATCCGTCTGTATTCGCAGCGCGATATCGACCGTATCAAGCTGATTTTGCGTTTGACGCGGGAAATGGGGGTCAACCTTGCCGGTGTCGATGTCGTTTTGCGGCTCAAAGAACAGATCGAGACGATGGAACAGGAGATCGCCGAACTGCGCCATCAGCTCGCGCAGGCGAAGCATTCGGCCGCCGTACCGCCGGAAAAGGCGCTGGTGACCAAAAAAAGCATTTACGAAATGATCGTTTTCGAAGAGGAGTAGTCTTTTACACCTACTCCGAAAGCCGTTCGATCTTCGCTCCGATTTTTCCGAATTTTTCTTCCAGTTTTTCATAACCGCGGTCGAGATGGTAGATGCGGTGTACATCCGTCTCGCCTTCGGCGACGATGGCGGCGAGTACAAGCGCACTCGAGGCGCGAAGATCGGTCGCCATGACGTCGGCACCGTAGAGCTTTGAAGGTCCTTTGACGGTAGCGACGTTACCTTTGAGCGTGATATCCGCTCCAAGCCGCTGAAGTTCGCTGACATGCATGAAACGGTTCTCGAAAAGCCGTTCTTCGATGGTGGAGGTGCCTTCGGCCTGGGTGCAAAGCGCGAGAAATTGCGCCTGCATGTCGGTCGGAAAAGCGGGATACTCCTGTGTCGTGATATCGACGGGTTTGAGTACCGCTGCCGGATGGACGGCGATGCGGTCTTTTTCGACCTGCAGGGGAACCCCCATCTCCTCAAGTTTTCCCAGCACCGCTTCAAGGTGTTCGGGCCGGACCTGCGTCAGGGTGACACTGCCGCGGGCGATGGCGGCGGCGCAGAGGTAGGTCCCGGCCTCGATCCGGTCGGGAATGACGGAAAAAGGCGCGATCTCGATCAGTCGCCGATCGGTGCCGTAGATGACGAGTTCGGAGGTGCCGATGCCTTCGACGGAGACGCCGCTTTCGCGCAGCACTTCGCAAAGCTGTGCGACTTCGGGTTCGCGTGCGGCGTTGGTGATAGTCGTTTTGCCTTTGGCGAGTGCCGCCGCCATCACGATATTGGCCGTACCTGTTACCGTAATTTTGTCGAAAATGATATGGGCGCCCTTGAGCCCTTCGGGAGCTTGGGCACGTACGTAACCGGCCTGGATGGTGATATCCGCCCCCATCTGCTCGAGCGCTTTGAGATGCAGGTCGATCGGGCGCTGGCCGATGGCGCAGCCGCCGGGCAGCGAGACCTCGCAGTGCCCGAAGCGTGTCAGCAGGGGCCCCAGCACGAGGATGGAAGCGCGCATGGTTTTGACGATGTCGTAGGTGGCTTTGGTATCGGTCAGGCAGCAGGTATCGATGACGGCGCGGTTTCCTTCGAGCGTGAAAGTCGCACCGAGGCTGTGCAGCAGCTTCAGCAGCGTACGGATGTCGACCACTTCGGGCAGATTGGAGATCTCGACGGGATTCTTCGCCAGCAGTGTCATGGCGATCAACGGAAGCGCGGCGTTTTTCGCACCGGAGACGGCGACCTCCCCCCGGAGTGTCATCGGTCCGTTGATTTTGAAATAATCCATGTTCTGCCTCGTGTCCGCGGTGCAGGCGGCGCCAAAAATTTTGCTGATTATAAAGCACACTTGGTTAAACTATTCCCATCATTACACCTTGAAAGGAAAAACGACGTGTCCTCCGCCCTCGATCGCCTGAAAAACCTGACTGCAAAGATTTCGAGCTACGAACTGGCGCGCAAGGAGAACATGGGCAAGCTTGAAACCCTTTACGAGACACTCGGGATTTCGGAAAAAGTACCGTATTTTCAGGATCTTTTTTCTTTCAAGGCGATCAACCTTTCGGGGATTTCCCTCAGTAGCGAAGCCCTGGGGGAGGTGCAGCAGGGCAAATATGTCCAGATTATCGCGATCACCTACGACAAAGACGCGCGAGTACGCAACAAAAACAGTTCGCTGGGCTATTTCGGACGTTCGGAGAAACTCGATCCCGCCAAACGCGACGAGATCGTTTCGTTTGTGCTGCGGTGGCGCTTTGAAAAGAGTTTTCGCACCCTTGAACATTACCATGTGATGCTGCAGCGGTTTTGAAAATGGGTTACTGTTATATCGATGCCGAAACGACGGGCCTGGAAAAAAAAGACCGTATCTGCGCCCTCGGCATGATCGAGGAAGAAGGCGAAACGGTGCGGACGCTCTATTCGCTGATCCGTCCGCCGAAAAGGATTCCGCCCGAGGCGATGGCCGTGCATCATATCACCAATGAGGCGGTACAGGACGCGCCGCCGTATGAAGCCTCCGATACGGCCCGGAGGCTTTCGGAGCTCAACCGTCCCGAGACGATTCTTGTCGGCCACAACCTCGCGTTCGACCTTCAGATGCTGGCCAAAGAGGGGCTGACGTGGCAAGGCGGTATGATCGATACGCTCAAATGCGTCAAGCATCTTATCGGCGGCGAGATTGACCGGTTTTCGCTGCAGTTTCTGCGATACGAACTGCGGCTGTATCGGGAAGAAGCCGCTCAGGCACAGGCGCTCGGTATCGGGATCCGGCCGCACCACGCGCTCAGCGACGCGCTGCATACACGGTTGCTGCACCGCTACCTCAACGAGATGGCGGATGACGAAACGCTGATGCGGCTGACGACGGAGCAGGCGCTGGTGCACAAGCTGACATTCGGCAAATATGCCGGCAGGTACATCGAGGATATCGCCCGGCGCGATCCGCGTTACCTGGAGTGGATGCAGAACAGTCTTTCGGATATGGACGAGGACCTCCGCTGCAGTATCGACTACTATCTCAAAGAGGTGCGGACATGAAGTCGCCGACGAAAAGAATCGTGGCGGGAAAATACAAGGGCAAAACGCTGAAGCTGCCGCCGAAGACGACGACGCGCAGTTCCAAAGGTATCGTGCTGGAATCGTATTTCAATACACTGCAGTTTGAGATTATGGATGCCGTACTGGTCGAGCTTTTTTCCGGCAGCGGCTCCATCGGTCTCGAGGCGCTCAGCCGCGGCGCGAATCGGATCGTGTTCATGGAACGCGACCGTGAGGCGCTGAAGGTGCTGCGGGCCAATATCGCACAGACCGACCCCGCCGCCTGCGAGGTGGTCGCAGGCGACACTTTCGAAAATATCGAACAGGTCATCTCCCGTTTGAAGCGGCAGCGCGAAAAAGCCTACTTTTTCATCGATCCGCCGTTCTCCATCCGGGAAGGGCACGAAGACGTGTACGACAAAATGATCGACCTTATCGCACGTCTGCCGGTCGAGATCGTGCGGCTGATCACGATCGAGCATATGACAGCCCTCTCTCTGCCAGAAAGCATCGGACCGTACACACTGCAGAAAAAGAAGAAATTCGGCAAGACGTCGCTGTCGTATTACCTTTAGGGCATCTTCAAAAGAACTTCCGCGGAAACGGCTTTCGGATACGGCGATGCGGAGAAAAACCGCTATCGGGGTATTGCCTCGTGCCCCCTCGATCGGGACCCGGCGGTATCCAAACCGCAAATTTCCTGACAAAACGCCTGCTCATTTTCACGGTTCTTAATACTTTTTGATATAATTTTTACATAAGGAGTGTGTTATGAATGCAAAAAGTCTATCAGTGTTAGCGGCAACCGTTCTGACAGCGCTTTCTTTAAAGGCGGATTTTTACGTCATTCCGGTAGTGAAAGAGGTGAGAAATGTTATTCATGTCGCGAAAAGCGGGGCGAAATATACCGACCCGATCGCGGCGATGAACTCGATCGACGATGCCGCTGCAAACAATCGTTACACGATTGAAATCGGCGAGGGAGACTACAATCTCAGTGAGCCGTTGACAGTCAAAGCGTATGTCGACATCAAAGGTGCAGGTATTGCGAAAACGAAACTTGAAGGTGCATTTCTCGGAAAAGGAGGGTATGACTCCTATGCGGTCAAGCTTTCCGGTCATACGATGTTGACGCAGCTAAGTGTTGAGAATAGCGCCGATCCGGAAGCCGACAATAGCACGGTAAAGAATATGGTAACGGGCGTCTATGCTTCACAGTGCAGCGGCATCGTTCTGCGCGAGGTCAATATCACGGCAAAAAATCGAACAAGCAAGAACTACCTTGACGGCGGCCGAAAGTCGGTGGGGCTGTATCTGGAAATCTCTTCGGCTACATTGGCCAATGTCGGCCTGTATTCGGAAGGAGGATACAGATCGTATGCTGTTTTCAATAACCGATCGCTTGTGGATGTCATGGAGAGCAACATAACGGCAAGCGATGGGTACAGCCAGACGTTCGCATTACATGAAGCCGGTGGCGATTTGGAAGCCTCTGCGCTGGTTTCGGCATCGTCACTGCTGGCACAGTCGGACAATGGGGAAACACTTTCCGTGAATTTGGAGTACAACTCCACTATGCATGCGCGCAGCTCCAAAATAACGGGCGTGAACAACTCCGAAGGCCGGTGCTATCTCTGTACGACACATGCGGGAGTGTCTCTCGACGGTACTTGTCAAGTTCCATAAAGCGGTACGGTAGGCACTTCTTCGGGAACCGACCGTTTACCGAGCTTTTCAGAGTACCGTGAAAACGCTTTTCATTTCATGGCGGTAAAGATCAAAAAGCGCTTCGGTCTTTTTGGCCGTCCGGAATCCCCGGGGTGTCCGATGTGACGGAAGCCGCCTCTTTGCGACCGGAATCGGCGCACGGCATACGGTTTTGATGGCTTTATGGGTAACGGCTAATCAGGATTCGGCTATACTTTCGCCAATCAAACTAACGAGCTTTTTATGCACTACTGGAACCATATTTACGATCATTTCAATCCGGTCGCGTTTTCTCTTTTCGGTCTTCCGGTACACTGGTACGGCATGATGTACGTTCTGGCGCTGGTCGCGGCGCTGTACGGGGCGAAATGGTATGTCCGACGTGACCGTATCGGGATAGCACCCGGTACGCTCGACGCGTATTTTATCTGGGTGGAGATCGGGGTGATTCTCGGGGCGCGTCTGGGCTATATCCTCTTTTACGATCCGGATACGGCGTATTACCTCTTGCATCCGTGGCAGATTTTCAATCCTTTCAAAGACGGGCATTTCGTGGGTATCCGCGGGATGAGCTATCACGGAGCGGTCATCGGATTTTTTATCGCATCGTATCTCTTCAGCCGGCGAAAAGGCATCAATTTCGGTGTATTGATGGATGTGGTCGCCGTCGCCGTACCGCTGGGGTATTTTTTCGGGCGTATCGGAAACTTTCTCAACCAGGAACTCGTCGGACGTGCGACAGACGTGCCGTGGGGGATCTACGTGCACGGGGTGCTGCGCCATCCTTCGCAGTTGTATGAGGCGCTGCTCGAAGGACTGGGTGTCTTTTTGATTATCTGGCTGTACCGGAAGCGGAAGCATTTCGACGGGGAATTGATCTTGCTGTACGGTTTTGCCTACGGCGCCATGCGTTTCATCGCCGAATTCTGGCGCCAGCCTGATCCGCAGCTGGGGTTCCTCTGCTGCGGCTGGGTCACGATGGGGCAGATCCTGAGCGCGCTGATGATGCTGCTTGCCGTGATTTTGTGGCCCTATTTTTATCGGAAACTTGGGAAAGGATGAACGGGTGTATTTCGCTTTGCCGGTTGGAAGAGCCTTTTACGCGTAGATCTCCGCATGCTCCGTTTTCCACCGCCGGTGGCACCAGAACCAGAACTTCGGTTCGGCACGGACAATCTTTTCTACCATATCCGACTGCGCCTGTGTCGCTTTGAAAATGTCTGCTTCGGCATTGTCGCTCTTCTCGACTTCAATCGGTTCTTCGAAACGGACCGTGTAACGGCGTTCGTCCCTGGTATGGATAAACGCCGGAATGATCAGCGCGTTATATTTGCGTGCCAAAAAAGCCGGTGCCGAGGTCTGCGTGACCGTTTTTCCGAAAAAGTCGACGAGAATGCTTTCCCGGGGATTGATGTTCTGATCGATCATCAGCGAGATCGCTTTTCCCTGCTTGAGCGCCTTTGTCAGATGTCTGACAGCGCCGGTCTTTTCGGCCATGGTCATCCCCAGACGTGAGCGCGACTGCAGCAGGTAGCGGTCGAACCGGGGGTTGTTCAGCTTCTTATGGATGCTGACGGTAGGGGTGATCAGGGAGGCGACTGCCGATGCGCCCAGCTCCCAGTTTCCGAAATGGCCGGAGACGAAAATGATCGGGCGCTTTTGGGCGACGGCGGCATCGACAGCCTCGCGGTTTTCGAAGCTGACGATCTTTTGCTGCCGCTTTTCGGTCATACGGCGGTTCTCGATGACTTGCAGGAAATTGAGCATCAGGTTGCGGTAGCAGTAGCGGGTAATCTCCTCGATCTGCGCTTCTTCGATGTTGCCGTCATAGGCGAAAAGCAGATTCTGCCGAACGACACGGCGGTGCTTTTTGTCCAGACGATAGGCAATGTTCGAAAGCCTGACGAAGAAACCTTTTCGCAGAGAATAGGGCAGCAGAAGGAGGAAAAATTCGATACTTCTGAAAAAGTAGTAGAGGATCATAGCAGTGCCTTCGCAGCCGAGGCGATTTTGCCCGGCGAAATAGTCTTGATGCTCATGTCGTTTTTGTCGATATGCAAAATATCGACGTTCGAATCGGATTCGACAGCGATGTTGCGCGGGGTTTCGAACATCATTCGCGGCGTGGTCGGTCCGTAGAGGGTGACGGAAGGACGGTTGAGGGCCCAGGCGAGATGGGTCGGTCCGGTATCGCCGCCGATGGTGAGGTCGGCGTATCCGACGGCGTCGCGCAGCTGTGCGAGCGAGAGCGAAGGGGCGACGACGGCGTTTTCGGATGCGGCGGCGATTGTTTTCGCGTCTTCGAGCTCTTTTTCCGAACCCCATATGAGGAAGCAGGGGTACGGCAGCAGGTCGCACAATGTCGCATAGCGGCGGGGAGGATAGCGTTTCGACGGCCATGAAGCGCCGACGATGATAGCGATATAGTGCGGGACCGCTTTTGCAAACGTCGGCCTTTTGCCGAGAAAGAGTGCCGGCTTTTTGTCCAGCAACGCTTCGTCGCCGATTTGAAATCCGAGTGCTTTGCCGACAAGGTCGCAGTTCCGCCGGATGATGTTGGTCTCGTAAGGGATGCTGTAGCGACGGCGGTAAAAGCGTGCGGCGATTCCTTCGCGGGCGGAAGCGGCATCGAAGCCGTGGGTGTTTTTGCCCAGCAAGCGGGCCGTCACGGCGGATTTGAGCAGTCCCTGCATATCGATGATGAGGTCGTAGGGACCGAGGGAGCGCAGTTTCTTGACGGTTGCAACCAGCAGGGGAAGATTCTTTTCGCGTTTGATCCGTTTCAGGGGCACGGTATGCACGGCGGCAAGATCATCGTTCGGCTGCAGAATCGGCGCGAACTGTTCCTCGGCGATCCACTCTATCCGTGCCGCGGGACGGTATTTGCGGATAAACTGCAAGACGACGGCACTGTTGATGATGTCACCGAGGGCACTGAGCCGGACAATGGCGATACGTTCGGAGACGGAATGCATGGCGGTATTATAGCCAATCGCGGCGGAAGGCGGCTCTTGCGGCATTATGGTAAAATGTACGGACATCTCCGAAAGGGGGAAAGATGAAAGCGATGATACTGGCCGCGGGACGCGGGGAGCGGATGCGTCCGCTGACAGACCGTCGCCCCAAGCCGCTGCTCGAGGTACGGGGGAAACCGCTGATTGTCTATCATATCGAGCGGCTTTCCGCGGCGGGATTTGACGAGATTGTCGTCAATATCGCCCATCTGGGCCACCTGATTCCCGAAGCGCTGGGGGACGGGTCGCGGTGGGGCGTTCGGCTGCGGTATTCGGATGAACGGCACGAAGGGGCACTCGAAAGTGCCGGAGGCATTGTCAAGGCGCTGGCGCTGTTGGGAGAGGCGCCTTTTCTTGTCGTTAACGGCGATGTCTGGACCGATTATCCGTTCGATGCGGATTTTGATCCGGGAGAGGCGCTGGCCCATCTGGTGCTCGTACCCAATCCCGAACACAACAAAGAGGGCGATTTCGGTCTCGAACGCGGCAGAGCGCTGTCCGATGCCGCCGAAAAATATACGTTTTCAGGTATCGGATACTATTCGCCGCGTTTTTTCGAAGGAGTGCCTTACGGAAAACGGGCATTGGGTGCTTTGCTGCGCCGTCGCATGGAAGAAGATACTGTGACGGCTGAAGTGTACGGCGGTATCTGGTACGATGTCGGAACGCCGCGGCGGCTTGCCGCCGTTGAAAAAGGAAATCTGTGATACATTCGGTAAAAGCGGGACTGGTCTCCGCAGCGCTTCTGTTCGCGGGCTGCGGAAGCAGCGGCGGGGAAAATCCGCCGGAGACGAAGCGGACGGAGTATGTTTTCGTTAATGCCCGCAACGTCGAGAGGGCGATGGAGACGGCGGTCGAGCACAATGCGGCGGCGGTGTGCGCTGCCATAAAGGTTCTTTACGGGCGTTTTTCCCGTATGTGCCGTGTCGAGTGGAATGACGACGATAGCGTCGTATTGCGCTATCGGCAAGATTACGAGATCAATACTTCCAGGAAACCGCCCGAAGGTGTGGCCATCTTTACATCGATCGGAAACGACAAAGATGAGAGCGTTCCGGAGCTGATCGGCGGAGCATCGAAAGGCGATATGGTATTTGACAGAGCGACGGTACAGGTACTCAACGCGATGCACGGGGAAAAAGCGCAGGACAATGACGCATTGCGGCTGCATATCAACAATACCGGCAATTATGAAACGCAGTTGCTGGCGTTGGGAGAAACCGTCGGTCGCTGGGTACATATCGCCGGGGGGATGAATTCGCTGGTCGAAGTGAAAAACCGGCGGGGAATCTCTTTGCTCGACACGACAGAAAATATCGAGAACGGCCGCGCCTATCTTTTCGTGATCTATGAAAATGAACTGCGCCGCGGCGAACCGGAGGTCATGATGGTCGACGTTACACCGTAGGGCAGTCTGTATCGCCAAACTTTTTACTGCTGCACTATCACGAAGTTGTCAAAAATATTTTACGCTTTCGCAAGGTGAGATGCTCTATCATTGCGGCACGCAGAACCTTCATACCGCATTTTGATACGGTACACCGTCTCCGGCGCGATAGACAAGCAACTGAAGAGAAGGAGTGTTTTTGGACCTTAAAAGTTTTTTATGGAATTACGGCGAGAAAGTACCGGGATACGATGTCACGGTGATCAACGAACGGGAGGCCCGGGCCGCGGCCGGAATCCTTTTCATGCTTGGCATGATCGTCATCTTCGTCGGAATCGGTTACAATCACATCATCGTGGCGAGGGTCTATCTCGCGTTCTTGTTTGTCGATTTTACCATCCGGCTCTTTTCGCCCCGCTACGCGCCGTCGATGCTGCTGGGCAAATTCATGGTGCGCGGGCAGAAGCCCGAATATGGCGGAGGCTTGCAGAAACGGTTCGCATGGACGATCGGCTGGCTGATCTCGATTCCGATGATGTGGTGGTTTGTTATCCACTGGGACATCACCTTCTATAAAGTCCTTATCTGTGTGTTGTGCCTTGTGCTCATGTTTTTCGAAGTCGCTTTTTCCATCTGTATCGGCTGCTGGATCTACCGGATGATTGTCAGGGAAGACCCGGAACATTGTCCCGGCGGAGTCTGCGAGATTCAGAAAAAAGACCCGGTGCAGATGTTCACGCCGGCGCAGAAAGTGATCGCGTCGATTGCGGCGGCGGGTCTGGTCGCGAGTTTATACCTTTTTCTGGCCAAAACGGAATCCAAAACGTTTTTCGGGGAGTTTCTTCATGAACTGGTTTTGACGAAAGAGCAGCTGCAAAAAGAGGAAGAGAAAAAGTACGAACAGGAGATGGCCAAAGAGTTCGGAGACGATGACGATTTTTAAAATGCCGTTGCCGGGGACCCTCTTTTGAGGCTTCCGTCCGGCGATGACGCTTTCACCGCCCGGACCGCGATAGAGGATTGAACCGTCCGATAGCGTGCTGTCAGCATATGTGCAGCCGCAGTGTGTGCGTGGCGCCCGGAGCGACGGTCAGGCTGTCGTCAAGGGCGTTGGCCGTTTCGATGCAGACCATCGTTTTGTAGCCGTCGTCGGCGAAATCCTCCATCCGTTTCGCTTTGTCGATCCACGGGTTCCAGACGACGGTCGAACGGCTGCCGCTTTTGCCGACGGTCACGGAGCGTTTCAATGCTCCGTCATGAAGGATGAGGGTATGGTCCGTATCGAGATAGACGCGGTCGGTCTCTTCCGTGACGGTGAGGACTTCGGCGGATGATTTGCGGGCGAAAGCGTCGAGTGCATCGGCATAGACAGTGTTTTGAAGCCCCCGGATCTGAACGGAAGTGATATCGCCGACAGTGAAATAGGTGTGCAGCGCTTCGGTGAGCGTAAAAGGGCGCTCGTCGAGATTTTTCGTCTGCAGCGAGATTTCGAGGGTGCGGCCGATCACGATACGTACGAGGACGCGAAAGCGGTAGGGGAACCATGACTGTTCGATATCGGTATGGTCGACGGCCAGGGTGATGACGGTGGTGGAGGTATCCGGTTCTTCGGTATCTACCAGTTTCCACTGTGCCGTTCTCGCAAAGCCGTGCTGCGGTGCCTCCGGCGGGTAGCGGGAATCTTTGCCGAACCACGGCCAGCAGACGGGAATCCCGCCGCGGATGGCACGGCCCGTTTCGAAACGCGCATCGGGGCTCAGCCACAGCGTCGGCACATCACCGTGACGGGTATATTCGTACAGGTGGGCGCCTTGCAACGCGATTTTCGCCGTCGCGGCATCGTTGGTGATGTCGAGGATTTCAAGCGCTCCTTCTGTTTTTCGCTCAATCATGCCGTTTTTTTCCGGATTTTATGACCGCTTGCCGCATAGTAGAGGATCATCGCATACGCGGCGAATCCCAGCGCGTAACCGTCGCGCAGATCGCCGGTGAACCCGCCGATACGGCCAAACAGCAGCGGCAGCAGCGCTCCGCCGGCGATGCCCATGATGAGCAGGGCACTTCCTTTGGCGGTGAGGGGACCGAGGTCTCTGAGCGCGAGCGGCCAGACGGCGGGCCACACCAGGGCGTTGGCCAGTCCCAGCAGTGCGACGAAAGCGAGGCTGTCGGGCAGTGTCGCGATACCGCTCCAGCCCCACAGGATGCCTGAAACGGTATCGCCGTGTTCGGAAGAGAGAAGAATGCCTGCGGTAAACAGCAGTCCCGCAAAAGCGCTCAGCAGCAGGGCGCGCTCCTGCGAGATCAGTCTCGGGATCGTCGTGACGCCGATGAGGTATCCGATCACCATGAAGACCATCGTATAGGCAGTCAGCACCGTGGCGTTTTCCATCCCGAGCGACTGGCCGTAGAGCCCGATCGTATCACCTGCGATCACTTCGATACCGACGTAGAAAAAGAGGGTGACGGCACCCAGAAGCAGGTGCGGATGGTGCCGTAGGGAATCGCCTGCCGTTTCGGAGATTTTCTCAAACGGAAGTTTCGGCAGGGGCGAGAGGCGGACAAACACTGCCAGCAGCGCCAGAACGGATGCCATGAAGAGATAGGGCGGGATCAGTTTTTGCGCGAGGGCGGCTTTTTCCTCTGCGCCGGAGAGGGCGGTGACGGGTGCGGAAAGGTCGCTGAAGACGAGTGCGGTAAAGAGCAAAGGGGCGAGGACGCCGGCACTTTTGTTGATCAGGCCCATGATGCTGATACGTGCCGCGGCACTGTCGATGGGTCCGATATGCACGAGATAGGGATTCGAGGCCGTCTGCAGCAGGGTCAGCCCGGTTCCGAGGGTGAAAAGCCCTCCGAGAAAGAGGCGGTAGTCCGCGCCGAGGGCGGCGGGAATGAACAGCAGGGCGCCGGCGGACATGATACCCAGCCCCAGCGCCATACCGTTTTTATAGCCGGTACGCCGCAGCACGGCGGCCATCGGCAGCGCCATGACGGTGTAGGCGATATAGAAGGCAAAAGTCACCAGCAGGGCCTCGAAAGACGTGAGGTTGCAGATCACCTTGAGAAAAGGGATCAGCGAGCCGTTGAGCCAGGTAACGAAACCGAAGAGGAAAAAGAGTATTGCGAGGAGGGTCATGGGCAGCAGGGTAGAGTTTCTTTCAGACATGGAGGGCCTTTTCGAGGTACCGGGCAACGGCGTCCTCGTCGTTGGTATGCGGCAAGACGATATCCGCGGCAGCTTTCACCTCGGGCAGCGCATTGGCGACGGCACAGGCGGTTCCGGCAAGATCGAACATCCCCAGATCGTTGACGCTGTCGCCGAAGACGGTAAAATCCGCGGGATCGCATTCGAGATATTCCGCGACTTTTTTCATGGCGTGCGCCTTGTCGCCGAGCGGATGCAGCACGGTCAGGAAATGTCCGCCGGTATACTGCTCCGGCGAAAGCTTGAATTCGAGCGTATCGCCGAAAAGCGAGCGCAGGTACCCGGTCAAAGCGACGAGCCGGTCTTCTTCGGCCATGTAGACGATCTTGAGGGTATCCTCTTCGAGTGCGCGCATCGTTTCGAAACGCTCCAGACGCGGGTCGCCTTTGTAGTTTTTCAAAACCTCATGCTGCATCGCCGTGGTCTGCGCGGGGTACCGGAAGGTTTCGTTCAGGCTGCGGTCTTTGAGGCCGATGACAAAAGGCTCTATGGCGTCGAACGTGCGTCCCGCTTCGATCAGGGCGTCGCCGGTTTCGCGGTCGATCGTCTTGAGGTCGACAAGTGTTTTTTCCGGGGTGACGACCATGGCGCCGTCGAGCAGGATTAGCGGTGCGTTGAGGTGCAGCCGCTGCAGAAACTGCCGGACTTTGGAGAAACTTCTTGCCGTGGCGACAGAAAGGGGAACCTGCCGGGCTGCCGTGTTCCAGACCGTCTGAGAATAGGGGCTGACACTCTGATTGCTGTGCAGGAAAGTGTGATCGAGATCGGTGAGATAGGCCGGCATGAGCTTCCTTTGCGAAAGTGTAGCAAAAGAATGGTCAAAGGTCCCTGCCGCCGGAGGGCGGCGGGTTTCAGCGGGTTGTCACGGCGGAGACGGTGACGGTTTCTTTGCCGTAGGCTTTCATTTTGGACGCCTCGATAAGCAGGTCCTGCATATGGGCCGTCGTCTGCTGCAACAGCGCTTCGTACTCAGTTTGTTCATAATTGAGGTGCTCGTTTTGCATGGAGAGGGCTTGCAGTTTGGAAAAGTCTTCTTTCAGCTGCATTTCGTTGCGTGCTTTTGCGGCGATCTTTTCGGCTTCTTTCGGGTCGGCGGACTGTTTGATCAATGCGGTACGCAAGTCTATCATTTTGCCGATCAGCGTTGAATCGGCATTGAAGATTGTGTGCTCGTCCAGATCGCTTTGAATATCGTAGAGGACCCGGGTGTAATGATGCAGGGATTTGACTTCTTTGCCGATGACAGGGTTGTGCTCGAGGCTGCGGAGCAGGCGCTGTTGTTTCCGATAGGTACGTTTGAGTTCGGAGTCTGCGGCGATGCTGTCGTCGAAATGGACACGGATACTCTCTTCGCGAAGGTGCTGCGTCGTACTGATCAGCTCCTGCATTTCGTCGAGCCCTTTTTGCGTGTCGGGGGTGTAGGCATACAGGGAGGATGCAACGAGTAGGATCAGTGAAAAGACGTATGTTTTCATGACGTACCTCCGTTTTGGGAATTATCTAAAAGAAATTCTAATGAATCAAAGCTTTATAAAATATTAAAAAAAATTATTCATATTCCTTCTATCTCCTCTCCGCGGTATTGCCGCGGCCGGGGAGGATGTATTCGGCGTCCTAATTGGGCCGTTTGTCGGTCAATCCCGTCAGATCGAGGATGTGGATGCCGTCATAGCGGCTGATGATATATGCCAGCGTTTCATCCGGTGAAAGGAGGGCTTTGGAGTACGCCCTTATCTTATCGTCCGTTTTGGCAAGGAGGTCCGGTGAACGGGGGTCGCTGACATCGAAGATTTCAAGGGCGCCGCCACGGTTTGTGATAAACGCCAATGTTCCGTTTGCCGAAAGTGCTACAGCGATTTCGGATCCCTCGGTGTCAACTCTTGCGATTTGCGACGGCAAGGCTGGGTCGTTTATGTCGAAGATTTGCCATGATGAAAAATCCGCTGCAAAAATTTTCGTGCCGTCCGATGACAGTGCAATGTCATAGGTCCAGCCTCGCGTGTCTTTCGAGCCGATGATCGCAGGATGAAGCGGATCGAGTACATTGATGATTTGCAACCCGTCGCCGTCATCGGCGATGTAGGCGGTTGTTCCGTCGAAAGAAAGCGCGACACTTCGGGCCGTATACGAAAAACGTGTCGTACTGACAAGTTCAGGTGCGTACGGATCGCCGGTGTCGATGATCTGTAAGCCGGAATTGCCTCCGGCCAGGTAGGCTTTTGTCCCGTCCGCAGAGACGGCCACGGCAAGCGGTCCCGCTGACGGTAGCGGTACGGTAGCGATGATTTGCGGTGAGGCGGGATTGGCCGTATCGACAATATCGAGTCCTCTATAGAGGCTGGTCACATAGGCTTTCGTTCCGTCGGAGGCGCATGCGATGCCGGTGGGAGTGCCGTCGGGAATCTCGACCGATCCGATGACGGCAGGCGCTTGCGGATCGGTAACGTCGATCAGATGCAATCCCGATACATAGTCGGCAGCGTAGAGTATTTTCCCGTGAAGCGCTATAGCGCCTGAGGGCAGGTCTATGGTGCTTATTTTGGCTGAAACGTCAATGGTGACGGAAGCGGGTGCCCCGCTTCCGTAGCGGTTCGCCGCGGTGACATTCAGTTCGTATCGGGGCGTGACGAAACGGTGCAGCGATGCCCCGGCGGCCACATACAGTTTTCCGTCGGTATCGATTCTGAAGTTTTCCGATCCTTTACCGGCGAAAGTAATGTCGCTGATCGTCGCCCCGTCGTCTGCTCCCATGTCCAGTTGTCCGATATAGGTTCCCTCGGCCGCCCTGCTGTCAACTTGCCCGTTGAATGGTGCTATTTCGGGAACCGAATGCACCTGTATCGAGATGTTCGCCTCGCGGGAACCGACACGATTCGTGGCGATGACCGTCAGATCGTACCGTTTCTTCAGTGAGTAATCCAGGGATTTGACCAGACGGACGATGCCTTTGGTATCGATCGTAAAAGTCTCTGCGCCTTCGCCCTGCAGGCTAAACGACGTGATACCGCCGCTGCCGCTGTAAACGACTTCGACGGTGCCGATCACGTTTCCTGCGCCGGTGTCCTCTTCCGCTACCGCGTGAAAGCCTATGATGCCGGGGATCCGGTTCGGCAGGCGGGCATGACGCAGGTCGATAACCTCCACGCCGGTGAAATTTCCGGTTGCAAATGCTTTTGAACCGTCCGGAGAGAGTGCGACTTTGTATAGGTCGCCTGTATCAGATACGGTTTCATAGATCTGCGGAGCTGTCGGATCGCTGATATTCATCACTTGCAGTCCGGCACGATTGTCCGTGACAACCGCTCTGGTCCCGTCTGAAGCAAGGGCGAGATCCAATGACCAGTCGTGTATATCCGCCGACCCTATTTCAAACGGATGTTGTGCGTCCCCGATATCGAAGACATGTAAACCGTAACGTCCTTCGGTAATAAAGGCTTTTGTCCCGTCGGCGGACAAGGCGATGCTCCATGCTTCAGGTACCGGTGCCACTGAAAGTGCTGTCGGCGTTTGTGCATCGGAGATATCGAATACGTGCAATCCTCCCGAATATGTTGGACAATAGAGTTTCGTACCGTCAGGTGAACGCTCTGCATCCATCCCCCAGTCTCCTATGTCTGCAAAACCGACAGGTTCCGGAGCGTACGGATCGCTGACGTCGACGGCATACAGACCGATAATGCCGTCAATGATGAAAGCGGTATGGCCGTCGCGGGAAAGGACCACGCTCTCGACATAGTCGGATATCTCCAGAGAGCCGATCAGCTCCGGGGTTGCCGGGTCGTCAATGTTGACGATCCGCAATCCCGTCGTCGCCGCAACAAATGCAAGGCTTCTGTTCATCCCAAATATAGAAATAGAAAAATAAGCGAAGAGGGGGAGATACAGTAAAATAGGGGAAATAGAAGCGAAAAGCCACACCTGTCACTTTCACCCAACGG
>JALWNV010000138.1 GCA_027083665.1 Helicobacteraceae bacterium | reverse complement strand
GTCCGGCGTTATAGGGGTGGAAGCCGTCGACATCCTTGTGCGGCGCGACCAGCTCGAGCAGACGTGTTGTGTCGATATGCGGCGGCAGCGGCAGCTGGATCAGGATGCCGTCGATGTTGGGGTTGGCATTCATCATCTCGATGGTCTGCTCGATGGCGTCTTGCGAGATGGTTTCGGGCATTTCGTGGGTGACCGAATAAAAACCGACGCGGTCGCAGGCCTTTTTCTTCATGCCGACATAGGCGTGTGAGGCGGGGTCGCTGCCGACGAGAATGACCGCCAGCCCCGGTACGCGGCCGGTACTTTCCTTGAGCGCGGCCGATGCCGACGCCACTTCCGCTTCGATCTTTTTCGAGAGCGCTTTTCCATCGAGAATCTGCATAAAAAACTGCCCCTTAGAATTTTTTCGATAATATACTCCAAATTCGGTAAAAAGGTGCTTTTTCATGCGTTTGCTGCTGCTTTTTTTTACGGTTGTACTCGGGGCGGACGAGTCGTTTATCACGCCGCAGGAGTATGCCGCCCAGCTCTATCACAATCCCCGGGGGATCGGCTGCCATCTCTGCCACGGGGAACACGGAGAGGGTAAAGTGATCGCGCACTATATCGACAAAGGTGAGAAGAAAGCGTTCGAAGGGCCGCCGATCCGCGCGCTGGATTTCCGCCGTTTCGATGCCGCATTGAACCGCCGCAATACAGGGATGCCGAAATATTTTCTGACCGCACCCGAACGCAAGGCGCTCTACCGCTATCTGCACCCCGAGACCGTAAAGGATGCCCATGCTGAAAAATGAATCGGCACAGCTGCAGCGAATCGTGGACGAGCGTGATCTCGACGCGCTCGACGCATTTCTTTTTCCGAGAAAGCGCATGCGCAACACGCGGCAGGATTTTCACGCGCCGCTGATGCTCTCCGCACACAATATTAAGCACCTCTCGAAAATTCCGCAGCTGCAGACCGACTGTATCATTCTCAACCTCGAAGACGGCGTGAGCCCCGAGCTCAAGCCCTTCGCCCTCCGGTTGGCGGCACTGGCGCTGTCGAAACTGCCCGAATGCGACAAGAAGATCGTGGTGCGTGTCAACGCCCTCGACGAAGGCGGGGAGGAGGAGATCGCCATTCTCAACGCTTTCATGCCCGATGCCGTCCGCATTCCCAAGGTCCGTACCGCCGCCGACGCTGAACGGGCGCTGCGGCTCGTCGCCGATCCCGTCGAGGTCCATCTCTCTGTCGAGACCAAAGAGGCCTGGCCGGCACTGGCGTCTTTACGGCCCGATCCGAGAATCACCGCTTTTTATCTCGGCCTCCTCGACCTGTTCGCGGAGATGGGTCTGGACCAGGCCTTGATCACGCCGGAAAATCCGACTCTGCGCTATCTGCTGGCACAATTTCTGACGACATCGCGTGCGCTCGGTGTCAAGCCCGTCTCATTCGTTTATCAGGATTTCAGCGATTTTGAGACTTTCAGGCGGTGGCTGCAGCTGGAAAAGGAGATGGGTTACGACGCAAAAGGGTGCATCTCCCCGGCTCAGGCGGATGCGGCGATGCGGATTTTCGCCGCGGACGCCGCCGCGCTGCAGCGTGCGGAAGAGATCGTGCGCGCGTTCGAATCGGCCCGCCGCGACGGCATCACCGGCTTTGTCCACGATCGGTACGGTTTTATCGACGAACCGGTATACAAGGGGGCCCTGGGCCTGCTGAACAAAGGATAACGATGTCCCGTCACCATAGAACACATGACCGTCGGAACACCATCGTATGGATATTGCTTGCGGCTTCGGCGCTGAGCATATGGTTCGTCCCGCCCCCTGAGGCACTCAGCATCGAGGCGTGGCGGCTGTTCGCCGTCTTCTTGACGACGATTCTTTCCATCGTCCTGGGGCTGCTGCCGATTTTCACGGCGTCGATTCTTGCCCTGTCGACAACTGTCCTGACGGGACTGCTGAGCACCAAAGAGGCTTATTCGGGTTTTTCGCAGAGTTTTATCCTGCTGATCGTCGTGGCGTTTCTCGTCTCGCGCGCCGTCGTCAAGTCGGGGCTGGGGAAACGGATCGCGATGCTGATTATCCGCAAATTCGGTCGTTCGACTCTGGGACTGGGCTACTCCATGATGGCGACCGATATCCTGATCGCGCCGGCGTTTCCGTCCAACACCGCCCGTTCGGGCGTACTGTACCCTATCGTGCAGTCGCTCGCGCACGACAGCGGCTCGAAAGTCGCCGACGGGACCTGCAGGAAACTCGGTGCCTATTTGATGATGAATTCGATGGTCGGACTCTCCATCAGCTCAAGTATGTGGTTCACCGCAATGGCGGCCAACCCGGTCGGTGCGGAGCTGGCGCGGGAGCTGGGCGTGAACATCACTTTCGGCAGCTGGTTCGCGGCGGCACTCCTCCCCGGCCTGATCGCATTCGTCCTCGCGCCGCCGGTCTTGATGAAGGTGTATCCGCCGGAAGTGAAACATACGCCGGATGCGCCGCAAAAAGCACAGGAGGTACTCGATCATATGGGTCCGGTTCACCGCAACGAGTGGATCACGGGGACGGTGTTCGTCTCGATGGTCGTTCTCTGGGCGCTCTCGGGGATTTCCCCTATCGACAAAACAGCGGTCGCGTTCGCGGGGTTGGGTGTTTTGATGGTGGCGAAGATTTTCACGATGGAAGATATGCGCGGCCAGGGTGAGGCACTCACTACCCTGCTCTGGTTTGCGGTGCTCTTTTGCCTCAGCTCCTATCTCAATAAACTCGGTGTCATGGAGTATATCGGAACACTGATCGCTTCGGGCGTCAGCGGCATCGATTGGCCGATGGTCTATGTCATCCTGATCGTTTCGTATGTCCTGATCCACTATCTCTTCGTTTCGCAGACAGCACATATGCTGGCGCTGTTCGGGGTTTTTCTCGAGGTGGGGATCAACGCCGGCGTGCCGCCGGAGCTGCTGGCGCTTATGTTGCTGTTCGCGACGAATTTCAATGCGGCCATCACCCCGCAGGGCTCCTCGGCGAACGTCATTTTTGTCAGTTCGGAGTATATGACCTCCAAAGAGCTTTACCGTAACGGCCTGATCATGACGATGCTCAATCTGGCTGTTTTTCTCGGGATCGGAACGTTTTGGATATTGCTCATCAGCGGATAATTTGATACTATAATGGAAATAAAGGACAGATTGGATGGATTGGAAAACGCTTGTTGCGCAGACGGAGAGGTTGCGTATCATCGTCGCCGAAGATTACGAACCGCTGCGGGTGGAATTGTCGGAGATGCTCGGGGAACTTTTTCGCGAGGTTGCCGTCTGCAGTGACGGCGAAGCGGCACTGCAGGCGTACCGGAGCGGAGATTACGACCTGCTGCTGAGCGATATTCAGATGCCCAAACGCAACGGGGTTGAACTCGCGAGAGCGATTCGCGAATCGGACGAAACTTTTCCGATCATTATTCTCTCCGCGCATACGGAGACGGAACATCTGCTGGAGCTGATCAATATCGGCATCTCGCAGTTTGTGACCAAGCCGATCGAAAATGACGCTTTTTTCGATACGCTCTACCGTGTCTGCAGCAAGATCGATAACGTCCGAAAACTTTCGCCGGCCGCAGCGGATATCATGGATCTCGGCAACGGCTGGCGATGGCATAAAGCCGGTGCCGTTTTGTATCACGGAGACGAAAAAGTTGAGCTTACCCTCAACGAATGGCTGATTTTTTCGCTGTTGACGGAACACTGCGAGGA
This sequence comes from Helicobacteraceae bacterium, assembly GCA_027083665.1. Taxonomy (GTDB): domain Bacteria; phylum Campylobacterota; class Campylobacteria; order Campylobacterales; family Sulfurimonadaceae; genus Thiomicrolovo. The sequence continues at coordinate 946 of JALWNV010000138.1, read as the reverse complement.
GGTCTGCACGACACAGCAGATCGTCGAATACTTCTACGACCACGGGAAAGATCTGAGTGCGAACAGCATACGCAACCTGATGCTTCGGGTACGTAAAAAGACGCCTGAAGGAATGATTCAGAGTGTTTACGGGCTCGGCTACAAACTGGTGCTTCCGTCGTAGGAAGCGGTTTTTCAAAGCGGATGCCGCATTGGCCGGATCAATATGCTTCATCCGTTTCTGTTCCTTTTTTGATATCCGATTCGCAGGGAGGATAAGCTATAATCTTCTCATCGATTTTGACTCCGGAATACACTTTGGAGTTTTGCAGAATGTTTTCACCCGAAAGGACGAATGCCGGAATCTGCAGGAAATGTATAATCCAAACGATAGAGGGGCGACGGAATATGGCAGGTGCAGGTAAACTTGCTCCATTCGAAAGAGATCTGTTTCTTTCGCGCAGTGCGGATATGGAGGTATTGCTTGTCGAGGACGATCCGATGGCGCGCGAACAGCTTTCGGAAATCCTTCAGATCTATTTCGCACGGGTCGATACCGCTGAGGACGGACTATCCGGTGTGATGCGGTATCGGGAATACTTTCAGGATAAAGGAGAGACGTATGACCTGGTCCTGACAGATATCAATATGCCGGGGTTGAACGGGATCGAAATGATCAAGCAGATGCTGGAGATTGAGAACCGGCAGCCGTTCGTAGTATTTTCGGCGCATAACGATTCTGCCTACCTGATGCAGTTGATCGAACTGGAAGTCGGCGGATTCGTGCTCAAACCTATTGATGTGGATCGGCTCGAAAGCGTGCTGTCGAAGCAGACAGAGATCATCGACCTTCGCCGGCAGTTTCGGCAGAGGAGCATACTTCTCGAGGAAGAGAAAAAACATGCGGAACATTCGTCGAAACAAAAGAGTATGTTCCTTGCCAATATGTCCCACGAGATACGCACCC
>JALWNV010000137.1 GCA_027083665.1 Helicobacteraceae bacterium | reverse complement strand
GGCTGAGCGGGCGTTGTCGAAACAGCTTTCGCCTTTTTCATTGCGGTAGAAAAATTCGTATCCGTAAATCTGCTCGTTTTTGTCGAGGATGGGCTGGCGTGCAAAAAAGTGTGTCGCATTGTTCATTGGTGCTTCCCGTTTGGGATGGGGCTACCTCGCGTGAAACCGCTCTTTTCGGTTCTCTGGAGGTGCCTTTGAAATGATCTTTCCTAATGATACATGATTTATAAAGTTAATGTTCTTAAATCGGCGGATTGGGTAAGATACCGTCAAAAAAAACCGGAGAGACAATGGACAAACCCGCCACGATCTATCTCAAAGACTACCGTCCGCCTTCGCATCGTATCGTCAGTACGGAGCTGACATTCGAGATTTTCGAGGAACAGACGCTGGTGATCAACCGGATGCAGGTTGAGTCGCTGCGGAACGAAACCGCGGTATTGCGTCTGGACGGAGACGGCTTGACACTGCTGTGCGTCAAAGTCGACGACGAAAAACTCCCTGCTGACGCCTACGAACAGACGGCGGAATATCTGGAAATATTCTCCCTTCCGCCGCAGGCGGCCGTGCAGGTCGTCACGAAGATCTATCCGGATAAAAATTCCGAGCTCGAAGGACTGTACCGTTCCGGCGGAATCTTTTGCACCCAGAACGAGCCGCACGGTTTTCGGCGGATCACGTTCTTTCTGGACCGGCCGGACAATATGAGTGTTTTCACGACGAAGGTGATCGCGGAAAAGGCCAGGTATCCGGTACTGCTCTCCAACGGAAACCTGATCGGAGAAGAGAGCTTTGACGACGGCCGGCACTGTGCGCTGTGGCACGATCCGTTTCCCAAACCCTCCTACCTGTTCGCGCTGGTCGCCGGCGATCTGGCCGGTGTCAGCGACCGCTATACGACGGCCGAGGGGAAGGATGTCGTACTCAATATCTATGTGGACCGGGGAAACGAAACGCGCTGCATACACGCCATGCGCGCTCTCAAAGCGGCGATGAAGTGGGACGAGGAGGTCTACGGACGCTGTTACGACCTGAGCGTTTACAACATCGTCGCCGTCGACAGTTTCAACATGGGGGCGATGGAAAACAAAGGCCTCAACATTTTCAATTCGCATTATGTGCTTGCCGATGCGGAGACGGCGACAGACAGCGATTTTCTGGGGATAGAGAGTGTGATAGCCCATGAGTATTTTCACAACTGGACGGGCAACCGGATCACTTGCCGTGACTGGTTTCAGCTGACGCTCAAAGAGGGGCTGACGGTCTTTCGCGACCAGAGTTTCAGCGCCGACAGGCATTCGCCGACGGTGCAGCGTATCCATGATGTCAAGACCCTGCGCGAACGGCAGTTTCCTGAAGATGCGGGGCCGACGGCACATCCCATCAAACCGGATCATTACATCGAAATCAACAACTTCTATACGGCAACGGTCTACGAGAAAGGCGCGGAGGTGATCCGGATGCTGCATACGCTTCTCGGACCGCAGCGGTGGCGCAGGGCGATGGACCTGTATTTCGACACATTTGACGCAAAGGCGGTCACGACGGAAGAGTTTCTCTGGGCGGTACAGCAGTACAGTCCGATCGACCTGACACAGTTCTCTTTATGGTATTCGCAAGAACGCACTCCGCAGCTTGTGGCCGCGCATTCGTACGATCGTGACAAGGCGGAACTGACACTGCGTCTGAAACAGATCGTGCCTGACAGGGTCGACGGCCGCGCACAGAAACCGTACTGTTTTCCGCTGCGTATGGCGCTGCTGCGTTCTGACGGGACGCATTTCGATCTCGATTCGGACAAAGATGACCAGCCGCTGCTGCGGCGCGAAATCCTGCTGGTGCGCAAAGAAGAAGAAACCTTCGTCTTTCGCGGGTGCGATCACGAACCTGTCTTGTCGCTTAACCGGCACTTTTCCGCCCCGATTTCGCTGCGCTATGCCCAGGAAGATGTTGTGACGCTGATGCGTCGGGACGACGACGGTTTCAATCGCTATGAAGCCGCGCAAAGTTTTGCACAGACAGCTTTGCAACAGATGATGCGCGGCGAACCGGTGCATCCGGAATTCCCGGAAAGTTTCGGCAGCATACTCGAGGATACGGAGATTGATCCGCAGTTCAAAGCGCTGCTGCTGGAACTGCCGGCGGTCGAAGTACTGATGCAGACACAAAAAGAGATCGACGTCTTTCCGATTATCGAAGCCCGCGAGGCGCTTGCACGTGCTCTCGCACGGAAATACGAGCGGACGATGCGCGACCGGTATCAGGCGCTGCACCGTCCGCAGAACGAAGCTCTTGACGCCCGGTCGATGGGCGAACGCGCACTGAAGAATTGTCTGCTGGGCTACCTGATGACGGCGGGAGGTGCCCGAAGCACGGAGTGTGCCCTGTCGCAGTATCGCGAAAGCCTGACCATGACCGACCGTTATTATGCGCTGACGCTTCTGGAAAATTTTGCTCCCGAAGCGGCCGAAAGCGTGTTGAGGGATTTCTACGTACGCTATAACGGCGATATGCTGGTCATGACGAAATATCTCGGTATTATCGCCGGTTCGCGGCGGCCGGGGACGCTCGGGCGTGTCAAAGCGATGCTGGACGATCCCGTGTTTGACATCAAAGTCCCCAACCTCGTACGGGCGCTTATCGGCACCTTTGCGCGAAATCCCCGGCATTTTCACGCAAAAGACGGAAGCGGATACGATTTTGTCGCCGAAAAGATCGTCGAGCTCGACGGGATCAATCCGATGATCGCGGCGGGACTGGCCGGGGCATTCAAGAGCTATGCCCGGATGAACCCGGCTTCGAAGCGAAAGATGAAAACGGCACTTGAACGCATCATGATGCACGGGGGGCTTTCGAAAAATGTCTTTGAAATTGTCGGGAAAATACTCGCCGAACCGGTATAAAGCGTTTGAAGATGAGAAGATGAAGGGCATCTTGGGGCGATATTGCGAAAACACGGCTTAGTTTAAATGTAAATTTATGAAATTTGTTAGATAATCGATTAAGCAGAAGTTATTTCAGTGATAATTTTGTGACATAAACGTTATAGAATTATTGCGAAAGTTTTTTGTTTCTACGCATCAACTACTACAAAGGAGAGAGAATGGCAAGATTAGTCGTACTTGGCGGCGGGGTCGCCGGACACACGGCAGCAACGTTTGCGGCCAAATGGCTCGGCAAGGAACACGAGGTCGTCGTCGTTACCCCCAATTCCAAGTGGAACTGGATTCCGTCAAATATCTGGGTCGGCGTCGGTGAAATGACAAAAGAGGACGTGACGTTCGATCTGGCACCGGTATATGAAAAAGCGGGTATCACCTACAAGCAGGCGAAAGCGGTATCGATTCATCCCGAGGGCAAAGCGGATTCGGACGCGGCGTATGTCACGATCGAATATACGGCTGAAGACAAAGCCGGTGAGACGGAAGAGGTGACGTACGATTACCTTATCAATGCGACCGGGCCGAAACTCAACTTCGGTGCGACACCGGGTCTGGGCGAAGGCTCTCAGCTTGGAGAGCATACCGTATCCGTCTGTACCGCCGACCATGCGGCGCACGCAAGCGAAGAGCTGAAAAAAGTTTTCGAAAAAGCGGCGAACGGGGAGAAGCAGAAGGTTCTCGTCGGTACCGGTCACGGAATGTGTACGTGCCAGGGTGCGGCGTTCGAGTATATCTTCAATATCGAGCACGAAGCGCGCAAGGCGGGTGTCCGTGACAATCTCGAGATCAAGTGGATCTCCAACGAGTCGTTCCTCGGTGACTTCGGAATGGGCGGACTTCACATGAAAGTCGGCGGTTATGTCGTCAGTTCGCGTATCTTTACCGAGTCGCTTTTCGCCGAGCGCGGCGTCGAGTACATCACCGGCGCGCACGTCAGCAAAGTCGAAGCGGGCAAGGTCGAGTACGAATTGCTCGACGGTACGACGGGTGAAGAGACGTTCGACTTCTCGATGCTGATTCCTCCGTTTGCGGGCGTGGGGCTCAAAGCGTACGACAAAGCGGGCGAAGACATTACCGATACGGTGTTCGCGCCCAACGGTTTTATGAAAGTCGATGCGGACTATACGCCCAAGCCGTACGAAGAGTGGAAAGCCTCCGATTGGCCGCGCACGTATCAGAACCCGACGTACAAGAACATGTTCGCCGCCGGGATCGCGTTCGCTCCGCCGCATATCATCTCCAAGCCGATGAAGTCGCCCAACGGTACGCCGATCAACCCGACACCTCCGCGGACGGGTATGCCTTCGGGCATCATCGGCAAAGCGGTGGCGCACAGCGTTTGCGATCTGATTCGCAAAGGCGAAGATGCACACCTGCACGAAGCGTCGATGGCGGAAATGGGTGCGGCCTGTGTCGCTTCCGCAGGGAAGGGCTGGCTCGACGGTCAGGCGGCCGCGATGACCGTCTACCCGGTCGTCCCGGATTTCGACAAGTATCCCGGAACGGGACGCGATACGGATTACACATTCGGTGAAATCGGTCTTGCGGGACACTGGATCAAGCATATCCTGCACTATCTGTTTATCTACAAAGCACAGCTCAAGCCGGGCTGGACGATGATTCCGGAATAAGAAAGGAGAAAAAATGAAAGAAGAAGAAGTAAACTTTGGAAAAAATGATGCGTTCAACACGTCGATGATTCCGGGGAAAACGGCACGTTTTCTCCGTACCTGCAACATTTGG
>JALWNV010000136.1 GCA_027083665.1 Helicobacteraceae bacterium | reverse complement strand
AAGGTACACGACTTTCGCCCCGAACCCGCCCAGCTGCGGCGGGGCATCCTCGAAGCCCTTGACGCTGGGGTGCTCTTTGAGAAACTCCTTGACCGCGTAGGCAAGTTTTCCCGTCCCGATACCGTGATAGATGATGACCTCGTCCCACCCCTGCATCAGCGCGTCGGAAAGAAAAACATCCATCTTCTCCCGCGCCTCGTCGGCACGCAGGCCGTGCAGGTCGAGCTTGAGGCCGCTGCGTTTTTCAACCTTGTTACTGACCTGCACCTTCGGTTTCGGCTTCGCCTGTTTTGCGGCAGGTTTGAGTTCGCTGCGTTTGACGCGCAGGCGCATCCCCTCGACCTCGATCGTCGCCTCTTTCGCCTTGAGCGCGACGATGACGCCGCGCTGGCGCCGATACTTGACGGCATCGCCGACTTGCAGCACGACCGGCGGTTTCGGCTGCGGCGCTTCGCGTTTCTTCGGCAACTGCCGATTGGCTTCATTCATGGCCCGGTGGATAGACGCCGTATCGCCGGCTTTGGTCGCCTTTTTCGCCGCGTCGATGGCGCTTTGAAACTCACCGCGCAGTTTGCGTTCGGTCTGCTCGTACGCACGCGCGAGTTCGCCGCGTTCTTCTTTGAGCGCGTTCTCCTGCGCTTTGATCTTCTCGAGCCGTTCGTCGATCTCTTTGTGTTTTTTGCGCAGGTCGCGCTCGAGCTGGCTGCCGCGCTCGATCAGCAGGTTGAGCTTCTCGTGCTGCTCGCCGTAGAGTTCCTTCGCCCGTGCCACGATGCCCGGCGCAATGCCGTAACGCAGTGCCGTCTCGAAAGCGTAGCTTTTGCCGATAATCCCCTGCAGGAACTCGTATGTCGGCACCCGGCGCTCTTCGTCGTAGACCGCCGCCATCAGCTCCACGTCCTCACGGTCGGCCATCAGCGAGGCCAGCCGCTTATGGTGGGTCGTGACGACGATCTTCTGCCCGCGGCGTATCAGTTCGTCAAGGATAACCTTGAACAGGGCCGCCGCCTCGTCGCTGTCGGTCCCGAGTTCGATCTCGTCGACACCGACGAGCGCGCTGTGCTGCGAAAAAAGCTTCGAGAACTCCTGCATCCGCCCCGCGAAAGTGGAAATGTCGTTTTTGACGTTCTGCGGGTCGTCGATGATCGCCTCGATGCGTTTGAACGAGCCGATATGCGAATGGTGCGCGTTGAGCTTCATCGGTAGCAGGTATTTGGCCATCAGCGCCGCGCTCAGGATGGATTTGAGCAGCATCGTCTTCCCGCCGGCGTTGACCCCGGTGACCATCAGGACCGAAGCGGAAAAATCGAGGCTGACCGGTTTGGGACGCGAAAGCGCGGGATGTTCGAAATCCCGCAGAACGATCTTGTCGCCCTTTTGCGCCTGCACGATCTGCAGCGATTCGGCTTTAGCGAAAAGCACCCGGGCCTGATAGTGATCAAGCCGGTCGAATTCTTTATCGATAAAGCCGATGAACGGCTGCAGCTCGCGCAACGCGGTCGAAAAGCGCTTGGCATACTCGTACAAGATGGCGTCGCGCTCCTGCGTCAGCGCTCGGATCTTCTCCTTGGCGCGCAGCAGCGCGTCGGGTGTGACATAGAAAAAGCCCGCCCCCGTCCGGCCGACGACGCTGCCTTTGAGCACATGGTTGAACCCGCCGCGCACGAGCAGGCACTCTTCATCGTTGACGTAATGCACCTGCGTATCGACGAGGTAATGACGCAGTTTGTCCGAATACAGCAGCCGCTTCATCTGCGAAGCGACCTCCGCCTTCTGCGCCCGGATACGTTCGCTCACGCTAAAAAGCGTCTCATCGGCCTCCTCGCGGAAATTCCCCTTCTCGTCAAAATGGCGTTCCACCCCGGCAAACGCTTCAGGCACGACGATGCTCTGCATCCATTCGCCGATGATACCCTCGAAGTTCTTGTTGCGAAGCAATCGGAAATAGCGCACGACCTTGATCAGTTCGAAGATCTGCTCGAACGACAATACGCCCTGCTTCTTGAGATGGGCGCGGATCGTGCCGAAAGGCGCCGTTTTCGGCGGGGCGGGAAATTCAAGCCTGTCAAGCGCCTTGATAAAGCGGTAGTGCCGCCCCTGATCGCCCTCGATATAGAGCGGTTTCGGCCGACTGAGGAAGCTTTCGATCGCGGCGACGTGCCCCTGCAAATCGAGCTGCTGCACCAGACGGGAGAACGCGCTCATTCGCACTCCGCCGCAGGGTAGATCTCGCCGGCATGGGGTGTCCCCTCGTTGCCGATGAAACTGAGCGTCCCTGTACTGAGGGTGAAATTCCGGTCACTGACCTCCACCCCGCCGCACTCAAGCGTATAGTGCTGGTTGAAGTTCAAAATCATCTGCCGCACATACGCCTGCTGCTCGTCGACATGACGGTTGTAAAACACCGCCGCGACGACAACGGCAAGCAAAACGGCCATCACCGAAAGTTTCTGCCGGTGTGTCATCTCGGTAAAAAAGTGCATGACGGCATAAAGCGCCGCGATCAGCGCGACGGCATACAGGTATCTCATCGCTCCCCCCTCAGCTGATAGGTGATGTCACCCGCACCGAAGCCGATGATGAGTCCATCGTCAAGCGACAGAAGTGTTTCGCCGCCTTTGAGCACATCCACTCCGACCGGAGTTCGCACCACCCGTTCCGCCATGACCGGCGAATACGCCGCGAACACTTTTTCAAAATCGATTCCGCGCGGCGCTTCACCCGCCGCCCAGACCGGCAGGATCACGAGACGGTCGACACCGTCAAAACAGCGCACGAACGCCTCGAGGTTGTCGACGGTACGCGAATATTTGTGCGGCTGCCAAATCGCGGTGATGCGGGAGAGGCCTTTGAGACGGGCGAAGGTCTTCGCCGACGCCATCGTCGCGGCGATCTCCGTGGGATGGTGGCCGTAATCGTCGATAAGCACCGCCCGCCCCGTGTCGGCAAGGATATCGAAACGCTTCTTGATCCCCCGGTAGCGCAACAGGCGTTCACGGATTGTCTCAATCGGCATCGTCTGCGCCGCGGCGAGGACGGCCAGCGCAGCGTCGAGCGCGATATGTTCGCCGAACCCCCAGACTTCGAAACGGCCCATCTCCCCGAGGGTAAACCGTGTATGCGGCTCGCCGTCTCGCAGGATGAATTCGATATCGGTGATGTCACTACTCGGAAAAAGCCGGATCGCTTCGCCTTCGACCGTGGCGAGGAATTCGTCTTCGGCATTGAGCACACGGATCTTCGCCGAAGCGATGAAACGGCGGTAGGCGTCGTAGAAGCGGTCGTAATCGTACTCGTAGTATTCCATGTGTTCGGGTTCGGCATTGGTGACGACGGCACAATAGGGGTTGGCGTTGAGAAAACTGCCGTCGCTTTCGTCAGCTTCGAAGATCAGCCGGTCGTTACTGCCGTCGTAGCGGACGTTCGAGCCGAACGCCTTGGACTCGGCGCCGATGATGGCGGAACCGTCCATGATGGCCGCGAGAATCGCCGAAGTCGTACTCTTGCCGTGTGCTCCCGCGACGGCGTAAACCTGCCGGTCGTGCAGGATACGCAGCAGCGCTTCGCGGCGCGGCAGGACTTCGATGCCTTTTTCTTTTGCCGCCACGACTTCGACGTTGTCGGGCCGGATGATGGCCGAATGCACGACGAGGTCCTGATCGGTGATCGCCGAGGCGTCATGGGGGATGGTGACCGGCACGCCCCGCGCCTTGAGCCGGCGCACGATGCGGTTGTCGGCGATATCGCTGCCGCTGACACGGTTGCCCTTGTGGTCCATGAACTGCGCGAGTCCGGAGATTCCGATACCGCCGATACCGATAAAATGGATCTTCACTCCCCGTTCTCCTCGCAGGCGTCGTTTTCGGCCCGGGTAAAGGCGCTGATGTAAAACGTGCCGTTGCGCTGCGTCGCGTCGAGGTCCGCCGCGTCGTCGAGAAACTGTTCGAAATCGGGAAGGCGCTCCGCACACTGCTGATGGCGCCGCATGGCGTCGCTGAAACGCGCATCCTCCGTCAGCCCGGCCAGGATCTCGAACAGTGCGGCGGCATCCGTGGCTTTGCCCGCGCTGTAGTGCTCGATGGCGTACTCGTACAGTGCGCGCAGGGTCGCGAAGTCCTGCACCTCGTCCATCTTCATCCGGCGTGCACTGCCGAGCGCGTCGGTCAGGTTCTCCAGCGCCAGTTCGAGGATGTTGGCGTAGTAGGCGACCTGCTCCTGCTCCCCGAAGAGCTCCGACGCCTCCTGCTCGAGCACGTACAGCGCGGCGATATCGCCCGCCTCCTGCGCCTTCGTTCCGCCCTGGGTACGGCGAATGGCTTCGACGATGCCCTTCGCCATGCGCTCCGGCGGGGTGCCATAGGCGAAATGGCGAAGATATTTCCCGTTCTCGTCCAGGGGATAGGTGACGGCGGAGTGATCCATGGAATAGCCCTCGCCGTTCTCGTCCGGCACCTTGCGGTAGTAGGCGCGCCACAGCCTCGCCATCTTGCGGACCTGTTCCGGCGTCCCGGTAAGCCCGATGAACTCGGGGCCGAAGTTGGCCATGTATTCCTTCAGCACTTCCGGCGTGTCGCGTTCGGGATCGACGGAAACCATGATCACGCGGAAGCGCTTGCGCAGATCCCCCAGCCTGTCCAGCGTCTCGGCGATGATGGTGAGCTCGGTGGGGCAGATGTCCGGGCAGTAGGTATAGCCGCAATA
>JALWNV010000135.1 GCA_027083665.1 Helicobacteraceae bacterium | reverse complement strand
TATTTTTGCATATCTTCTTCAATTCATTTTTATCATATTATCAATCATTATTTCAGCCCCTCTTTTTTTACACATTCTGTGATAATTTTCTCAAAAAAACGCCTTAAATTTAGTTTGAGTTAATCTTATTTCCGATAGCATCATCAATAGCGTAAATGCCGTGAGACCCCTTATTTGAGGGGGTTTTAATTATTATAAGACATCGTAATCGCTCGATGGCGCACCTCTGAAATCCGCCTAAACTGTGGCGGAATTCAGAGGTGCCCCGTCGCTACCGCTAAAAACTCGTTAAGGAGAACATATGCAATTAGGCTTCCTGGTTGATCTGCATCTGTGTATGGGATGTAAGGGCTGTGAGATCGCCTGTAAAGTGGAAAACGAAGTTCCGCTTTCGACATGGCGTCTTCGTGTAAAGTATGTGGACGTGGGAACGTTCCCGGAGACCAAACGGACATTTACGCCGCTGCGCTGTAACCATTGTCACAACGCACCGTGCGAGCGCATCTGCCCGGTCAGTGCGCTGCACTACATCGAAAACGGGATCGTCAATATCGACCGTGAGCGCTGTATCGGCTGCGCGGGCTGCGTCATGGCCTGTCCGTACGGTGCGATCTACATCGATCCGGAAACACAGACGGCGGACAAATGTACCTATTGTGCTCACCGTATCGCGTCGAGCATGATGCCTGCGTGTGTCGTCGCCTGTCCGGTCGAAGCGAACATCTTCGGCGACCTCGACGATCCGAGCTCGAATATCAGCAAGTATATCCAGGCACATCAGGGCGACGTCCAGGTCCGCAAGCCGGAAAAAGGAACGGATCCGCACCACTTCTATGTGGGCGGCGGCAACGTCAACCTCAATCCGCTCGCATCGTTCCGTGTCGAGGGCTATTCGCTCTTCAACAAATTGACAACCAAAATGCCGGTAGGAGGACACCACTGATGGTACATGAAGCTGTAAGCGCGACAAACGCGGTCGTTACACTCGACGTTGGACTCCCGGGCATTGTCTGGGGCTGGATCATTACGATGAACATGTGGGCCAAGAGTATCGGTACCGGTGTCATCTTCATGCTGTTTTATCTGCTGAAGAAGTATCCGGATGCGGCAGGAAACCTCCGTTTCCCTGTCACGGTCGTTTCGCTGGTCTTCATTCATATCTTTTTGCTGTTCACGGTCATCGATCTGCATCAGATGTTCCGTTTCTGGCATATCTTTTTTCATCCGCATTTCACGTCGGCGATTACCGTCGGTGCATGGATTGTGACGATTCTCGTGATGGTACTGTTCGGGATGGCGTATGCGTCTTATATCAAGAAAGACAATACCCTTTTCGACAAACTCCTGGTGTGGGCGGTCATCCTGGCGATTCCTGTCACACTTTATACCGCAGGTATCATGGCCGAAGCGACGGCGCGTGAACTGTGGCAAATGCCGACAGAAGCGGCACAGATGGTACTGGCGGCGACGCTGACAGGATCGGCGACACTGCTGCTGATGGGCGGAAAGCTTCCTTACGAAGCGAAACGCGACCTGGCCGTCATTCTCGGTCTTTCCGCATTGGCGGCTTTTATTCTCTATATGTCCGAAATGATTTTCGGACCGATGAAAGCGGAAGAGGTCGGTGCGGTACTCGAGTTTGTCAAAGGACACGGAGAGTATACGACGATGTTCTGGATCGGGCAGGTTCTGGCCTTTATCGTTCCGTTCGTCCTTGTCATCCTGAGCGTGACCAACCGTTCCGCGGGCCTGCTGAAAGTCGCTGCACTTTCGGCGATCGTCGGACTTTGGATCGTCAAGCATGTATGGCTTGTCATTCCACAACTTTTGCCAATGAGCTAAGAAGAGGAAGAGTATATGTATAAAGAAAGCAGAAGAACATTTTTAAAAGGTGCGGCATTCACCGTTGCCGGTGCTGCCGTTGCAAAAGGTGTCTTTTCGACGGATGCGATCGCCGAGTCTGTCGGGGAAAGCAAGTTTACCAATACGCCCGAAACGATCTCGTTCTATCCGGACCAGTCGGAGTGGGACAGCTTCAAAGAACTCGACGGAGACGACTGGAAGCGCGGCGGTATCGAGCGCCACGGTGTGCGCTCGGCGGACAACCCGGACGGAATCCAGGTCAACGACTACACGATCGTCCCGACGGTCTGTTCGAACTGTGAGGCGGGCTGCGGCCTGACGGCATGGGTCAACAAAGAGACGATGACCGTCCGCAAATACATGGGTAACCCGTTGCATACCGGCTCGCGTGGAAGAAACTGTGCCAAAGGGTACGCGGTAACGTCGCAGATGTACGATCCGGACCGTATCCCCTTCCCGATCAAGCGTGCTCCGGGTTCCAAACGCGGTGAAGGAAAATGGGTCCGCGTCACCTGGGACGAAGCGATGGCGGCAATCGGAAAAAAGATGCACGACACGCTCAAAAAAGGGGACGAGATCTCCAAAAAGCAGATCATGTACCATATCGGTCGTCCGAACGAGAACGGTTTCGGTCCGCGTGTCCCGCAGAGCCTCGGTATCGACGGGTACAACTCCCATACGAACATCTGTTCGGCCGGTGCGCGTGAAGGAACGATCCAGTGGGCGAACGACGACCGCAACTCTCCGGACTGGGCGAACGCCGAACTGATTTTCCTGCAGTCGTCGCATGCGGCGGATGCCGGTCACTACTTCCAGCAGTCCGCCGGACTAATCGCCGATGCGCGCAAGCGCGGTGCGAAAATGGTCGTTATCGATCCGAGAATGAGTAACTCTGCGGGTATGGCGGATCTGTGGATTCCCGCATGGCCGGGAACGGAAGCGGCGCTGTATCTCTACCTCGTCAATCGTATCGTGCACGAGAAGGACAAAGACGGTAATGATCTCATCGATCACGAGTTTGTCCGCGAGTGGATCAACTGGGACCGCCTGCTGGCCAACCGCGCGTATCTGCAGAAGATGGTCGATTACGGCTATATCTCCAAAGTTCCGGCGGGTGAAAGCTACGAGGACTTTATCGAGCTGCTCAAAGAGCTGTATGCGCCGTATACCAAAGAGTTTGTCGTCAAAGAGTGCCGCCTCGAGGGGATGGAATACAAACTCGACGAACTGTGGGAAATGTTTATTCCTGCCGGTGCGAAAGTCGCGACGTATCTCTGGCGTGCGGGACCGATCGGACACCGCGGCGGCTGGATGAATACGCGTTCGGGCTTCCTCCCGCTGGCACTGCGCGGAGCGATGCGCGGCGATATCGGCGGCGTCGGTATGCACCACTGGCACGAGATCTCCGTCGCGGGCAAAGGGGACAAGGCGACTGTCGCAGGCAAACACCCGGGTAAAACGGATGTCTGGAACGAGTTGGCCTGGCCGCCGGAGTATCCGATCTCGACGTATGAAATGAGCCATATTCTGCCGCATATCCTGATGGATGACGAGTGGTATGAGAAGTGGACGAAACGCGGTCTGAAGATCCCGAAATCCATCGCGGTCTACATCCCGAGAATGTACAACCCGGTCTGGATCAACCCGGACGGCTTCCGCTGGATCGAAGCGATCCGCCGCGAAGACAAGGTTGAACTGTCGTTCAATCTCTCTCCGACATGGTCGGAAACGAACTGGTACTGCGACTATGTACTGCCGGTCGGTCTTGCCGGCGAGCGTAACGATCAGCAGTCGACGCCGTCGAAGCCGGAGCAGCGGATCGAATTCCGCCAGGCGGTATTGCGCGTGGCGGCGGAAAAAGCGGGCTGGAAGCCGAAAGACCCGGCACGTGCGACACTCGAGGCACATATGAAGTTCGGTCTGGGCGAAGTGTGGGAAGAGAGCGAGTTCTGGCCGAACCTGATGGTTCACTATGTCGACCCGGACGGCTCTCTGGGTGTCAGACAGTATTGGGCGAGCAAGAAAGATCCGTCCCGCGCCGTCACGATTCCGGAATACTTCGATGCGGCTCTCAGTCTGTTGCCGCGTCTGAAAGAGACGGCGACGAAGATGTACCCGGGCGAAGAGTATCCGGTCTATGCCTATATCCGCGACCACGGTGCATGGACGGAGAAAACCAACGTCTACAAACCGCAGGAAGAAGAGCTCAAGGTTGACGGAGAGTACGTTTATGCACACGGCCACAAGTACCACAAGAGCGAAGTCAAAAAAGACAAGTTCGGCGCATTGTGGGTTCCCGACGGAGAGGTGTGGAAATCGATCGGACTTATCAAAGACGATGCAGTTCTCGCAGGCTTCCATACGCTCAGTAAAAAACTCGAGTTCTTCTCCGAGTGGCTTGCCGAGGACTGGAAATGGCCCGAGTACGCGATCCCGGTCTATCCGAGAAATGCGGAAGAGCGCAAGAAGATGGTTCACCTGGTCACGCAGGTTCACCACGATTTCATGAAAGGCGACAACGAGTTCGCACTCAACACGATCTACCGTCTGCCGTACAATATCCATACGCGTTCGATCAACTCGAAGCATCTGATGGAGATTTCGCAAAACCACAATCCGGTCTGGATCTATACCAAAGATGCGGAGAAGCTCGGTATCAAGCGCGGTGATGCGATCAAGGTACAGATTGTCGATACCGTTTCGGGGATCGAGAGCGGGTATTTCATCGCGATGGCGGTTCCGACGGAAGCGACACGTCCGGGTGTGCTTGCATGTTCGCACCACGCCGGACGCTGGAAGCTCAAAAACGCCGTCAAGATTCCGGGCTTCGAGCACGAGCTTGGCG
>JALWNV010000134.1 GCA_027083665.1 Helicobacteraceae bacterium | reverse complement strand
CTGTCACTCTACCCGGAACTCAAAGAGCATTACCGTCACGGCTGGTTCTTTTCCGGCAGCGGCAGCAGTTTTTTCAAGACGGCATCTTCATAGTACCTCTAGCACTGCAGATTCGGAGGCACTCTTTACGGAAACATTTCGAGTTTTTCCACCAGTACCACACGGCGGTCCCGCGCCGCCCGTTCGATAAGCGCTTCGGTAAATCCGCTTTTTGAAAAGAGTATGAAAGCCTGCACGCTCAGGGAGGATTCGAGTGCCGCACTCTTTTTGATTAGCGCATCCAGTATATCCGTCCCGACACGGCTGTTGGAGTATTTGCACTCCCCGACGATCAGCCCGTCTTCTTTGATGCCGACAACATCGATCTCCTCTTCTTTGTTCCACCATCGGCCGCACTTGAGTACGTCGAAATGCTTCCGGACGAACTGCACCGCAAGGTCTTCATAGGTTTTCGAGACAAAGCCGCTGAAACTTTCACGAATCTTTTTGAGTGCGTAACCCGTCTGGCCCATTTCCAGCTGACTTTTGTACGGCAGCACGTAGCTGAACCAGAAGCGGAAAAAATTGTCTTTGATGAAATAGAGTCCTTTTTTGCTCTTTTGTGGATTTGTTTCGGTGATCGGCACCTCTTTGTAAAGGATCTCGAGTTCGATCAGCCGGGAGATAAATGCCGTAATGTTCTGAACGTTTTTGCCCAGTTTGCCCGCGATATTGCCGATCTTGTGTTCCCCTCCCGCAATCACCTCCAGAATGCTGAAATAGGTCACGGGTTCGCTGATCTCGTTTTGCAGGATATAGCGGGGTTCGTCGTACAAAAAGGCGTTACGCTCAAGAATGTATTTTTCGATACCGGCAAAAATATCCCCTTCATAGCCGAAAAATTCCAGATATTTCGGCACACCGTACAGCACGGCATACAATTCTATGCGCTCGACAGATGAAAGGTTCGGGAAAAATGCATCCAGATGCTCGTACTTCAGCGCGTTCAGCTTGATACTGCTCGTTCTTCTGCCGTATAGCGGCGAGGCGTATGAGAGTGTCTGTGCATACATCATCGAAATGATCGAACCGCAAAGAACGAGATGCACGTTTTTGTCTTTGAGTACCTCATCGACGATCAGCTGAAACTGCGAGGGGATGGAGGCGTCGATTTTTCCGAGATGCTGAAACTCGTCGATAACGATCACCAGCTTTTTGTCCGGTGCGTGTTTGGCAATATAGGAAAATATCTGTCCAAAACTCTCAAAAGGAAGCTGTGCCATCAGCGGATCGTCCAGCTGCGCGGAAACGATATCGCGAAAGCGCCGAAGCAGCAGCGGCATCGACTCCAGTGTCACCAGAAAATACAGATGCGGTTTGTCGCAGATATACTCTTTGAGCAGTGTGGTTTTCCCAACCCTTCGTCTGCCGTATAAAACCGTAAAACGCAATCCTTCGCTTTCATACTCTTCTTGCAGCTTTTCCAGTTCTGCGGTTCTGTTGACAAACATTGAAAGCCTTTTTTATCGTTTTTTCATTATTATAATATAAAAACGATAAAAAAGGCGGAGTAGCTTCTCTGGTGAGGATTATTCCAGCTGCGTGAAGATCGCTTTAAACAACACGAACTATATCTCATCGCTGTTTAGAAGGGTATTGTTGAAATGTTCTGAAACAGTTCAAGTACCCGCAGAAACGTTTCGTCCGGTTGGGCTTCGATGATGATAGGTTCATCTGTATAAGGGTGGAGGAATCGCAGCGAATCCGCGTGCAGCAGCAGGCGGCGCCAGCCGAGTTTCTCGCGAAAGAGCCGGTTGTGTTCGCCGCGGCGAATGACCTGTTCGAACCCGCACTGTCACTCTATCCGGAACTCAAAGAGTATTACCGCCACAGTCGGTTCTTTTCCGGCCAATGATCAAAGATATTCAGTTATTCTACCCGATTGACCATACGTCTCATTGACAATAGTAACGCCATTCGCCGGCTTTGCATTAAAGTAGTGTATTTCTGTACTTCCGTCACTCCATACATGTTTGAGCTTACCGTCACCTGTAATTGACCATGTTCCTGTATCTCTATCATTCGGATCACTTTCGAGAGAGGTGAAGGTGCCATTTACATTGTATTGTTTATCTCTGCTGGGATTTCCAACTTTGATAATATGACCGGCGATATCGGACGTTTTTAAATGATAATAAGTGGAACCGGAGCTGCTGCTATTGCCGGAATTGTCACTGCTCGAGTTACCGCCGATGCTACTGCTGCTGTAACCGGAATTGTCACTGCTCGAGCTACTGTTCATGCCACTGCTGCTGTTATCGGTTGTTTCATTTAAATCTTGACTGGAAGTACTGCCACCGCTTGTTAAAGATTCGTAATATTCCAATGCGTCAGTTTTGGAACTATATAGTCTATGCTTTATTCCTTCCAAAGTGCCGTTGTCTTGATAACCTTGCCCCGCAATATATCCATCTTTTTGAGTAAATACAATATACCCGCCGTCTGTTCCTATCGCCACCTTATTTCCATTGTAAGTAATAGATCCGTCATCGGTTTGGGTCTGTGTATCCAAATCATATTCTTGAAATTGCGTTCCATCCGATGATACAATAAATTTAAAAATCCTAATGGTTCCGTTTTGTCCTGAACTTACAACATAAAAGGTCTTACCTGCTAAAAGGTATTTAGCAACACTTTCCTGTGTCGCTTGAAGGTGATTTTGTGCCTCTTCTTCTGTGACGACATGCCCGTTGAAATGACTGTCCTCTTGTTCAATATGGCTGACAACAGTATCAAGTTTTGCTGTAGCATCTGAAACAGTCTTTATATTTTCTGTCTGAAGAGCTTTCGTTAAAACAGCTACGGTCTCATCTGTAATTTGAATACCGTTACTAAGATCCCCATCCGTATCTAACGATTGAAGAAACCTTGCTACTGTTACATTGTTCTCAACAATTTTTGCATTGTCCACCAAACTGTCTGCTTGCACTTTCCTTAACGTTAAACCGGCAACTTTAAATGTACAATCCTGTCCCTGTTCAAAAGTGAATTTTCCATTCCCGTCTGTTTTCCCTGTTTCAGAACCGCAGGTATAGCTGACACCTGCCACGGCACTGTCAACATAGTATCCGGTACCTGTTTTTGATGATGCGGCAGAACTGCCGCCTCCACCTGTTTCTGTAGTAGAAGTATCACTTCCTCCGCCACATCCTGTCAGCGCTAATGCAAGAGCCGCTACTCCTGAGATAATCAATGAAGTTTTTTTCATAATCAAGATCAAGTCCCCGTCAAAAAATTTACCTATGCTCCTATAGGCATATCCAAAATTCCAGAGATGCCCTGATCCCTTGGATATAACTATTTTATGGCTTACCCGGTCTTCTGCACTTTAGTCTGTAAACACCTGCAGATTTAGATGTGATAATCCGGTTTATTGTATTGTTCGAAATATTGTTATACCTATATATTAAAATTCACAAATAATTGTAAATGAGGTTTGCTTTAATCCTCTTTATTGCCTTCGATATCGTCTCTTGCTTACTTATTTTATCTCAAAGCGCATTGGGAACAGTTCAAGTACCCGCAGAAACGTTTCATCCGGTTGGGCTTCGATGACGAGGGACTCACCCGTATAGGGGTGAATGAACTGCAGCGTCTGTGCATGCAGCAGCAGGCGGCGGCAGTCGAACTTCTCGCGAAAGAGCCGGTTGTGTTCGCCGCGGCCGTGTTTGGTGTCGCCGACGATGGGGTGCATGATGTGCTTCATATGTCGGCGCAGCTGATGCTTGCGCCCGGTATGCGGCGTGAGCCTCAGCAGCGAATAGCGTGCGACGGGGTAGCGGCTGACGGGGTAGGGCAGTTCCGCCGTGGCGAGCCGGACATAGTCGGTGACGGCTTCCTGTGCCGGCTTGTCGGTGCGGGCTTTTTTGTCGGTCATTTTGTCGAGCTGCTCTTTGAGGGGATAGTCGATACGCCCCTGCGCGTCGGTATATCCGCGTACGACGGCGAGATAAGTCTTGGAGGTTTCGCGCGAAGCGATCAGACCGCTCATACGCTGCGCCGCTTCCTTGGAGAGCGCGAACAGCAGTACGCCCGATGTCGGTTTGTCCAGACGGTGCAGCGGGTAGACGTACCGGCCGATCTGCTCACGCAGTATCTGGATCGCGAACGCCGTCTCGTGTCGGTCGATCATGGAACGGTGCACCAGCAATCCGGAGGGTTTGTTGACGGCGACGAGGTGTTCGTCGCGGTAGAGGATCTCAAGCATGGTGCAACTATAGCACGCAGGCGCTTTGTTCTGGTATCATTGCACTATCAATTTGAAGGACAGCCTGTGGGTGAAACGATCGCCAGAAATAAAAAAGCCTATCACGATTACGAGATTCTCGAGACGTTCGAGGCGGGGCTGGTGCTCAAAGGCAGCGAGGTCAAGGCGATCCGTGCGGGTCGTGTCAACCTCAAAGACAGTTTTGTCAAGATCGTGCGAGGCGAGGCCTTTTTGTTCAACGCCCATATCGGCCGCCTCGAGACGACGCACCGCTACTACGGTCACGAAGAGCGCGGAAGCCGCAAGCTGCTGCTGCACAAAAAAGAGATTGCCAAACTGGCCGCCGCCGTCGAAAAGGACGGGCACACGATCGTTCCGCTGCAGATGTACTTCAACCGAAAAAATATCGTCAAGATCCAGATCGCCGTCGCGCGCGGGAAAAAGCTGCACGACAAACGTGCCGATATGAAAGAAAAAGATATGAAGCGCGATATCGCGAGAGCGATGAAAGAGTACTG
>JALWNV010000133.1:1251-4849 GCA_027083665.1 Helicobacteraceae bacterium | reverse complement strand
ACGGCCGTCGCCGTCGGGATGGGGCTGGGACAGGAGCTTTCCGAAAGCGAACTGCGCGAACGCCTCGGCGGCGATATCCCGCTGCTGTGCGACGCCGATATCTTTTCCCACCCGCTGCTGCCGGAGCTGCTGCGGCGCGGGCGGCTTGTGCTGACACCCCATCCGAGGGAGTTCGCGACGCTGCTGCGGCGTACCGGTATCGCCGATGTCGATACGGCCGCGCTGCAGCGCAACCGTTTCGGCTATGCCGAGGCGTTCTGCCGTGCCTACCCCGAAGCCGTACTGCTGCTCAAAGGTGCGAATGTCATTATCGGGCAGGGAGAGCGTTTTTTCATCAATCCGCACGGCACAAACGTGCTGGCCAAGGGCGGCAGCGGCGATGTACTTGCCGGACTCGTCGGCGCGCTGCTCGCGCAGGGATACGATCCGCTTGAAGCGGCGATTCACGGTTCGCTGGCCCATACGGAGGCGGCGTCGCGCTTCGGGGGCAACAGTTATGCCCTGACGCCGACGGCGCTGATCGAAAAGGTCGGCAGCTTATGAAACGTGTCGTGGTACTCTTCAGCGGCGAAGGCACGAATCTGCAGAAGATGATGGAAATTCTGCCGGAGGCGGGGATCGAGGTGGCGGCGGCGATAACGAACCGGCCGGATGCCGGAGGGATCGCTCGTGCCGGGCGCTTCGGGGTCCCCGTCGAGGTGATCGATCATACACGCTACGAAAGCCGCGAGGCGTTTGATGCCGCGTTGGTGGAGATGATCATGCGCTACCGCCCTGACCTGACGGTCATGGCGGGTTTCATGCGCATTTTGACGCCCGTGTTCACCTCGCGGGTGGAAGCCGTCAATCTTCATCCGTCGCTGCTGCCGAAATACAAAGGCGCGCGGGCGATCGAACGCTCCTACGAGAGCGGGGACCCTGTCTGCGGTGTGACGGTGCACCGGGTCACTTCCGAACTCGACGGCGGCGAGATCCTCTCACAGGCCTCGTTTGAGCGGCCGCCGGAGATGGATTATGACGCGTTCGAGGCGCGTATCCATGCGCTCGAATACGACCTCTATCCCAAAACTGTGATCTCACTTTTATCGGGAAATTAACCGTGCAAGGGTAAGATGGCGTATAGATTCGTATGCTATAAACGCTGCAATCAAACAGGGAGAACATTTATGAGTGATACACTGAAAATCGGAAAATACGAGTTCAACAGCCGCCTGATCGTCGGCAGCGGAAAATACAAAGATTTCGAAACGACCAAAGAAGCGACGCTCGCTTCGGGTTCGGAGCTGATTACGGTGGCGGTACGCCGTCTGAACATCACCAATCCCGATGAGGAGAACCTGCGAGATACTTTCAAAGGTACCGGTGTGCAGTTTCTGCCCAATTCCGCCGGATGTGTCACGGCCGAAGAGGCGATCACGACGTTTCGCCTGACCCGCGAGGCGACGGGGATCGATCTGATCAAGCTCGAAGTGATCGGTGACACGCAAAAGACGCTCTATCCCGACGTGCTCGAAACGATCAAAGCCTGCGAGGTGCTTTCCAAAGAGGGCTTTACCATCATGGCCTATACTTCCGACGATCCGATCATGGCCAAACGTCTCGAAGACGCCGGAGCGCATGCGGTGATGCCGCTGGCGGCTCCCATCGGTTCGGGACTGGGCATTCAAAACCGCTACAACGTCGTCTTCGTCCGTGAAGCGGTCAGCGTGCCCGTCATTGTCGACGCGGGTATCGGCTGCGCTTCGGATGCGGCGGCGGCGATGGAACTCGGCGCCGACGGTGTGCTGACCAATACCGCCATCGCGCAGGCGGACGACCCGATGACGATGGCGGCGGCCATGAAACACGCGGTGATTGCGGGGCGGTTAAGCTACCTCGCGGGGCGTATCCCGAAACGCCCCTACGCGACGGCATCGTCGCCGATCGACGGGATGATTCAGTTTTAGGGTCTCTTTTTTAAAGCTTCGCTGTTTTTGTCCCTTTTCTTCTTTACGACTCAGCATTTAGTGCCTCGCTTGCATTGCGCTTTAGCGCTGATGCTTGCTCAAAGAAGAAACCGAACCGAAAAGAAGAAAGAGCAATACCGCTGCCGCTACGCCGGTATCTTTGATGCCGGATAGCGGTTGATTTTTCGTTTTGCTTCTAATTCATATTTTCTTAAGGATGACACGTCATCCTTCGACTAACGACCTAAAAATGCGGCAGTTCCGGCTCCGCATTTCCCCCGCTTTCCGCTTCCCTTTTCCCCTTTTCCTGTTTTCCGTTCCCCGTTTCCCGCATACTCAATTGCCACCAGACGAAGACAGAGATGAGAAAAGGTTCGAAGCGTGCGGCGTAGGAGCTCAACAGTGAACCGAGGTTGATAAGGAGCTCTTTGGGCATCCATTTGTGCTGCAGATAAAAAGCGAGATCTTTGGACTGATCCGTCGTCCCGATAATGATGGAAAGAGAAATGACGAACATAGTCAGAAAGTGCAGTGCGACCAGCAAGACCATGCCGTTGACGACCGCGTCGATTTTCTCTTTGCGTGTCGTCCCCATGACGGTCGCGATTGCAAGGATCAGCGCCAGGGTCATCGGGACATTGAAAGTGATGGCGTCGATATCGAGTATGGCGTCGAAAACGACTTTTTTGTCCCTTCCGTCGAGGCCGACGGAGGCGTAGCGGTTGGTCGCGGTCATGACGGTCGTGCCGTCGGGCAGCACTTTCGTACCGATGAGTTTGATATCATAGAGCCGGCCGGCGGCTTTGAACGAAAGAGTGTTGACGACGTTCTGATAGGGAGCTTTGAGCCCGAGCCACAGCGGAAGGAACAGGGCATAGAAAAGCAAGAAGAAGCCGAACAGCTTCAGCAGTTCACGTGCGGGCAGTCTGGTATTCATGCTCGGTGGCCTGCAAATAGAATAAAAAGACGATGAACGCCAGGGCGATCATGATACTCTGCGTGACATATTCATGCATCAGCGCGAAATGTTTCTGATGGTATTCCAGCACCCATGCCAGAACGCCGATACGGACAATGTTGAGTACCTGCAATACGGTCGAGCCGAGGACAATGCCGATCAGACGCAGTTTCCAGCCGGCGGGGTAGGCCAAAACGGCGGCGATGTACAGCAAGATCGCCTCGAGCCCGTTGCAGCCGAACTTCACTTCCATGACGGCATGATTCAGATACAGCAGCGCTCCGTGGGCGGTGACATGGATTCCGATCGCCTCGATCAGCCATGCGCTGAGTCTGACGACCGCCCCGGTGTAGTAGGCATCGAGTTTGAGTGCCTGGCGCACCGGTTCGTAGTCGACGAGGATGAACGCGACAATCATATAGAGAATATACAGCAGCAAAAACCGTTTCATGCAGATATTGTAGCCAAGCGGAGCTTAGCGGCAAAACGGGAGCGTCTGCCGTGCGATAGCCTTCTCTTCATCGGTAGCGACGCAGCAAAGTGCGACGGCGCTTTCGGGGGCGTGGAAAAAACCGCCTTCAGGCGGCAACGAAGCGTTGCGCCGTTTATCGCAGACGATGCCGAGAATGTCAAGATTGCGGCAGACTTCGGCGCGGACGCGGCTGCTGTGCTCTCCGATGCCGCCGGTGAAGAC
>JALWNV010000133.1:0-1241 GCA_027083665.1 Helicobacteraceae bacterium | reverse complement strand
GACAACGGCGTCGAGCCGTCCGAGTACGGCGGCATAGGCACCGATATATTTGCGGATACGCCGGACGAACAGGGCGAAGGCCAATGCGGCATGCGTGTCGCCTTGGCGCATTTTCGTTTCGATGTCGCGCATATCGTTGGTACCGGCAAGCCCTTTTAGTCCGCTTTGTTTGTTCAGAAGCCGGTCGATCGCGTCAAAGTCCATACCGCTCTCTCTGGCGAGATAGGTCAGCGCGCCGGGATCGATATCGCCGCTGCGTGTTCCCATGACGAGGCCTTCGAGCGGGGTCATCCCCATCGAGGTGTCGATGCTTCTGCCTCTCTCCACCGCACAGGCGCTGGCGCCGTTGCCGAGATGCAGGGTGATGAGGTTGAGTGTTTCGGGTGTTTTGCCAAGCAGGGCCGCCGCTTTTTCGGTGACGTATCCGTGCGAGGTGCCGTGAAAACCGTAGCGCCGGATTCCCGCGCGGGTATAATAATGTTCGGGCACGGCGTAGCGGTAGGCTTCGGGCGGCAGGGTGTGGTGAAACGCCGTGTCGAAGACGGCGACCTGGGGGATGCCGGGCGCCAGCGTCCGCATGGCCCGGATACCCCGGGCATTGGCGGGGTTGTGCAGCGGCGCCAGCGGCGCGAGGGTGTCGATTTTGTTCAGTACCGCGGTATCGATCAGGGTGGGACGATAAAAGGCTTCACCGCCGTGAACGACTCGATGGCCGATACCGGCCAGATTTGCGAAGTGCGGGAGGGTTCCGCTCTCTTTGAGCAGCGAAGCGGCCAGCCGGAGAGCGGTTTCGTGATCCGAAACAGGTTCGCTGCGCGCTATCTCGCTGTCGCCGAAAACGATATGCGCGCGCG
The DNA here is from genome assembly GCA_027083665.1 of Helicobacteraceae bacterium. Lineage (GTDB taxonomy): Bacteria > Campylobacterota > Campylobacteria > Campylobacterales > Sulfurimonadaceae > Thiomicrolovo. The sequence continues at coordinate 387 of JALWNV010000133.1, read as the reverse complement.
ATCGGGTTTCACCGATACGTTCGATCGAGCCGGAAGCCAGCACGGTTTCCGCAGGCATGTCGAAGAGTTTGAACTTGACCGAAGAGCTTCCGGCGTTGAGGACAAGGATTTTCATGTGCCGCTGCTTTGCGCCTGGATGGCGGTGATGGCGACGGTGTTGACGATATCGGCGACACGCGCGCCGCGGCTGAGGTCGTTGACCGGTTTGTTGAGCCCCTGCAGCACCGGTCCCACCGCGACGGCACCGGCAGAGCGCTGCACGGCTTTGTAGGTGTTGTTTCCGGTATTGAGATCGGGAAAGATGAAGACGGTCGCCTGCCCCGCCACGGGGCTGCCGGGCATCTTTTTGGCTCCGACGGCGGGATCGACGGCGGCGTCGTACTGCAT
>JALWNV010000132.1 GCA_027083665.1 Helicobacteraceae bacterium | reverse complement strand
AGAACACAGGGCGTCGTAGTGATCGGCTACTCGTCGACAGCCTGTTCGCCGAAGGCTACCGTCTGCGCTACTCGGGCGGGATGGTGCCGGACTTCATCAGATTCTGCTCAAAGGCGGCGGGCTTTTCAGCTATCCCGGCACGACGGACAAGCCCGACGGAAAACTGCGGAAACTGTTTGAAGTCTTCCCGTTCGCTTTCGTCTACGAACTCGCCGGCGGAGAGGCTATCGATGAAAACGGCGGCCGTCTACTGGATCTTCCCTGCGGCGATCCGCATGAAACGACCCCCTGTTTTTTCGGATCGGCCTACGAGATCGGCAAGGTAAAAGAAGCGTATGGCGCACGCTGACACCCCCGAAAAAGACCGGTTCGAGCAGCGGCTCGACGCCATGCTCGAGAAGCTGCGCTCGTGCCAGCACGATCACGGTGTAAACAGCTGCAGCCGCTGCGAGCGCTATCTCGCATGCGAACTGCGAAGCCAGTACGTCGGCGCCGTCTACGACAGCATGTCCAAAGGCGAAACCGGCGGATTCGAATTTTAACCCACGACAGAGGAAAAGAATGAGCTATTATGTCACCACCCCGATCTACTACGTCAACGGCGAGGCCCATATCGGTCACGCCTATACGACCTTCATCGCCGATACGCTCGCACGCTACAAACGGCTGCGCGGCGAAGATGTCTTTTTTCTGACCGGCACCGACGAGCACGGACAGAAGATCGAAGAGTCCGCCAAAAAATTCGGCAAACCCACCCAGCAGTTCGCCGACGAAATCAGTGCGAGCTTCCGCGAGCTGTGGGATGAGTTCGGTATCAGTTATGACAAATTCATCCGTACGACCGATGCGGATCATATGGAAGGCGTCAAAAAGGCGTTTGAGGTGATGTACGCCAAAGGCGATATCTACAAAGGGAACTACGAAGGCCACTACTGCGTCAGCTGCGAGACCTTTTTCCCCGAGACCCAGCTGATCGACGGTGAATTCTGTCCCGACTGCGGACGCACGACAAGCGTTGTCAAGGAGGAGAGCTATTTCTTCAGGCTCTCCGCCTATGAGCAGAAGTTGCTGGACCACTACGAAGCACACGATGACTTCATTTTGCCGAAATCCCGCCGTAACGAGGTCGTCAACTTCGTCAAAGGCGGCCTGAACGATCTCTCCGTCACGCGTACGAGTTTCACATGGGGCGTGCCGCTGCCCGAGTCCATGAACGACGGCAAGCATGTCATGTATGTCTGGCTCGATGCGCTGCTGAACTATATCACCGCGCTGGGCTACGGCCGCGACGAAGCGCTGATGCATTACTGGCCCGCACAGATGCACCTTGTCGGCAAGGACATTTTGCGCTTTCACGCTATCTACTGGCCGGCGTTTCTCATGAGTCTCGGGCTTCCGCTGCCGCAGCATATCGGCGCCCACGGCTGGTGGACCCGCGACGGCGAGAAAATGAGCAAGTCCAAAGGCAACGTCGTCAGCCCCAAAGAGGTCGCCGACGCCTACGGGATCGAGAACCTGCGATACTTTATGATGCGGGAAGTACCGTTCGGGCAAGACGGCGACTTCTCCCAGCGTGCGTTGATCGACCGGATCAACTCTGATCTGAGCAACGACCTCGGCAACCTGCTCAACCGTATTATCGGGATGAGCGGAAAATATTCCGACTTCGTGATCGACAGCAAAGACGTGCGGACTTTTCATGCCGCAGAGATCGCGGAAGTCGATGCCGTGCTCGATCACGTCGAAAGCTATCTCGACGAGGTGCAGACACACCGCTACCTCGAGGAGCTGTGGAAACTGTTCACCATCGGTAACAAAGCGATCGAAGCGCATGCGCCGTGGGTGAAGATGAAAGAGGGCAAAACGGACGAGGCGCTGGCCGTCGTGGCGCTGGTCGCGAATATCCTTGCCAAGGCATCGGTGCTGCTGAGCCCGTTCATGCCCAAAACGACCGAAACCATTGCCGACGCGCTCGGTTTCAGGATCACCCCCGAGGCGTACCGCACGCTGATCGCGGAAAAAACGCTGCTTGAGACTTTTACGATCAAGAAAGTTCCGCCGCTTTTCCCGCGGATCGAAGCCCCGCGGATGGAGCAGGCGCCTCAGGCGCAGCCCAATGCCGGGAAAACGGAAAAACCCGAGAAGAAAGCCGCCCAAAAATCCGAATCAAAAAATGAAGACAACCTGATCACCATCGATCAGTTTTTCAGCGTTTCGCTCAAGATCGGTACGATTGTCGAAGCCGAAGAGGTTCCCAAAAGCAAGAAACTGCTCAAACTGCAGGTCGATCTCGGCGAGGAACGTCCCCGTCAGATCGTTGCGGGCATCAAAGAGTTCTATTCGCCGCAATCACTGGTCGATACGCAGGTCTGTGTCGTGGCGAACCTCAAACCGGCCAAACTGATGGGCATGATCTCCGAAGGGATGCTGCTGGCGGCGAAAGACGACGAAGGACTTTCGCTGATGCGCCCCGAACACCCCCGCAAGGCAGGCAGTTCCGTCGGATGAGACTGGAGAACGTTCTCTCCCTGACCGGCGGCGAATTGATGAATGCGCCGGATGTGACACAGTTCGAGCAGATCGTGTTGCAACCGACGAAGGTCAAACGCGGCGATCTTTTTGTCGCCTACGACACCCGCGATATCCCGCAAGCGGTCGCAAACGGTGCCTATGCCGTGATGTACGACGGCGAAACGGATGTGAGCGACGGCGAAATCGCCTGGATCAGAGTCGACCGTCTCGATTCCGCCCTGCTACGGCTGCTGCGTTTTCACCTGCTGGAAAAGTCTCTGCACGCGGTTGCCTGCGACCGGATCACGATTGCACTGGCGGCTCAGATGTTCAAAGACGATCGGGTTTATGTGCTGCAGAAAAGTCTGCAAGAAGAGCTGCACCGGCTTTGGGAACTGCCGCAGGGACACTGGGTTTTTTTCCCGAAGGAACCGCAATACGACGGACTTTTTGCCGAAACGGCGTCGATTCCGCCCAACGGTGAGCGCATACAGATTCTCGAGCAGACGCTGTTCGAAACCTCGTTTATCCTCGGAGACGCTTATTACGAGCGTCAGATGCTTTCGCCGTTTTTTCTGCCCTATCTCGCCCGGCTTTCGGCATTCGCGAAGCACCAGGATCTGCGGCTCGCCGTCGGCAGTATGCACAACGCTTCGCATTTCGTTCCGGTTTTCGTCAACGATGACCTCAAAGTCAAGACGTTCGGACAGGGCGGACGGGTGCTGATCTTCGAAGAGGACATTTCGCTGATGCTCGGAGAGATCGATTTTATCGCCTCTGAAGCGAAATGGGCGAAAATCATCTACCTCGTTCCGCACGAGCACCGGGAGCTTTTGCCGAAAAACGATTCGTTCTTGTCATATCGGTCGAAGCAGGATATAATTGATATTCTCAAAACGGTTCCGTTTCATTTCGCGCTGATCGGCGGGCAGGACAGACGCCTGCTCGATACGATGGCGTCGAAACCCGGACCGACAACACTTTTTTAGGAGCAGATGCGTTGAGCGCAGACCCTTTACCCTCGAAAACACTGAAAATCTCGGAGATCGTCTCCCAAAACAAAGTCGCCGTTTACGGTCTGATTGCCGGAATCACCGCCTTTTTCTTCCACCACTATTACGAAAACGCCTATCTGGCCACTTCGCTGGCGGCCGTCTCTATCGCCCTGCTCTCCATGACCGTTTCCGAGGTCGCCGAGGAGCTGGCCGAACGGCTTGAAGAGCCTTACGGTTCGTTTGTCCTGACCTTCAGTGCCGTGATCGTCGAGATCATCCTGTTGTTCATGGTCCTTCTCAACGCCCAGCACGACGCCCGGGCGCTCGACACGGTCAAAGGCGGTATCATCTCCGCGGTCATCGTCGATATGAACGTCCTGCTGGGACTGGCTGTCTTTATCGGCGGACTGGCCTTCAAGGAGCAAGAGCACAACGAGGATACGTCGAGTACCTATACGACGATCCTGCTGGTGGCATCGAGCGCCTTGCTGGTACCGAGTATCCTGCACTACACCGCGCAGTCGCAGTCGGATCTGCAGTTGGCGAGCAATATCATCGGTTTCGTACTGTTTCTCTTTTATATCGTGATCTTCATCTTTCAGACGAAAACGCATTCGCACTTTTTCAAAGCGACCGCCCGCAGCCGGCTTTTCCGCTATAAGCGCCGTCTCGAAGAGGGCGAAGAGGAGGAGGAACCCGAGGCGTTCGAGCATCTGGGAACCTTTACGAACTTCATTATCATCTTTTCACTGATCGCCCTGATCGGCATCATCGCGGAGATCTTCGCCAACGAAGGGATGCGGCTGGTGCAGAAGTATGATTTTCCCGTCGGTTTGGCGGGTCTGATCATCGCGATCATCTCCGTCGCTCCGGAGATCATGACGGCGGTCAAGGCGGCGAAGAACGATCAGATCCAGCGCGTCATCAATATCGCGATGGGGGCTTCGACGGTCTCGATCATGCTGACGGTTCCCATTCTACTGGCGCTTTCGTATTCCACGGCCCACCCGCTGACACTGGACTTCAACACCCTGCAGGTCGGCGCTCTGATCCTGACGATCATCCTCGCATGGAAAACAACCGACGACGGGGAAACGAACTACTTCGAGGGCACCTCGCACCTGTTCTTTTTCATCTGCTATGCCATCATCGCGGCGTTTTATTAAAAGATGCCGCCTGCTCTATTTCCGGACTATACCGGAGAGCACTAATCCAAACAAATGTCTGTTTCGGCAGGATGACTATAAGTGTCCTTAAGAGAAAAGATATATAATCCGAATAAAAATCATAAGGCCTGCCAATGTTGAAAATGATGATCGGATTTTTGAAAGATTACTGGAAGTAC
>JALWNV010000131.1 GCA_027083665.1 Helicobacteraceae bacterium | reverse complement strand
TTCACATAATGTGCATACGCGAAAGAGAGGGCGACGGCGCCCGGAACACGGAATTTCATCCCCATCTCGCTCAGTCGGATCGCCGCATCCGGTGCCAGCCTCGCTTTTTCAAACAGCCCCACTTCCGCATGCGGATTCGTCACGACGGGAGCATGAAGCGTACGCGCATACAGCGGAAAACGCACATGCTTCTGCGGTGTCCGCAGAAAGCAGCACTTCGCCCCGAGATCGCATACCAGCCCCGCAAGGGTTCTCTCCCCTTCGACAAGTGCGACGGAAGTGCCGTAAAAAGGCAGTCCGCTGCGAAAATTGTCGCTGCCGTCGAGCGGATCGAGAATGATGCGGCAGGAACCTTTCCCAATTTTGCCGCTCTCTTCCGAGCAGACGGTTCCAAACGGCGAGAGATAGGCCGCGGCGATTTTTTCCGCTTCCAGATCTAAGCCCATCGAGCGGTCCCCGCCGGCACCGATGTCGTATTGTTCAAACAGACGCTCGTCACTGCGGTCATGCAGACGGCTGTCGATCGCGATGCAGGCATCGACCGCCGCTTCGACGAACGCGTCGATATCAGGCAAGGAGGCTTTTGACAATGGCGTGCGCCGCTTCGCGGCCGTCATAAGCGGCATTGACGACGAGATCGGCTCCGCGGTAACAGTCTCCGCCGGCGTAGATCCCCGACGTACTGGTCTGATGGTTCTCGTCGATGACGATACCGCCCCAGCCGTTTGTCTCGATTCCGTTCTCCGCCAAAAAAGACGGCACATGCGGATCGAATCCGAGCGCAAGGACAATCACGTCGGCATTGACGGTATATTCGCTGCCTCTGACCTCTTCCATACGCTGGCGACCGCTTTCGTCTTTGGGACCGAGGACGGTCTTGACCATCTCGATACCGATCGCGCGGCCGTTCTCATCGAGCAGTATCTGCTTCGGTGCGGCGTAGAAGTGGAAATCGACACCCTCTTCCATCGCGTTTTTATACTCTTTCTGGCTGCCGGGCATGTTGTGCGCGTCGCGGCGGTAGTAGCATCGGACGCTTTTCGCCCCTTCGCGCTTGGCGGTGCGGACACAGTCCATCGCCGTATCCCCGCCGCCGATGACGACGACGTCGAGATCTTTGAAGTCGAACTGCCTGTCGTACGGTTCGCCGAAATTCTTGTGCTGAATCGCCGTCAGGTACTGCATCGACATATAGACATTCGGCGCATTTTCACCTGCGATGCCTGCCGATTTTGCCTTGGTCGCGCCGATACCGATGAAGATGGCGTCGTGGGACTTCGTGATCTCCTCGAACGCGATATCCTTACCGACCTCACAGCCCAATACCAGCTTCATTCCCGCTTCCTCGAGCAGCTTCACGCGGCGCTCGACGATCTTCTTGTCGAGCTTGAAGTTGGGAATGCCGTACGTCATCAGACCGCCGGCGCGGTTCGCCCGCTCGTACATCGTCACGCCGATGCCCGAACGCAGCAGATAGGTCGCGGCGGAGAGCCCGGCGGGGCCCGAACCGATGACGGCGACTTTCTTGTCCGTCGTCACGCCCGGGAACTCCGGTTTGAGTCCGGCTTTGAACCCTTCTTCGTTGATAAACGTTTCGACCGAGCCGATCGTAATGGCCCCGTGTCCGTCGTTGAGCGTACAATCGCCTTCGCACAGGCGATCGTGCGGACAGACGCGCCCCATGACCTCGGGAAACGGTGACGGCTCGTTGGAGAGCTTAAACGCGAATTCGAGATCTTTTTCCGCGATCGCCTTGAGCCACTGCGGGATATAGTTGTGCAGCGGACACTTGTTCAGACAGTACGGATCGCCGCACTGGATACAGCGCTCGCTCTGCACCGAGGCGCTGTCCTTGTCGAACACCTCGTAGATCTCTTTGAAGTCCCTGATACGGTCGACAACCAGACGTTTGTCGGGATCGATACGTCCAATGGTTAAAAATTCTCTCATTATTAGTCTCCCTTTTCCTGGTTGAGTGGCAGTTTGGTCAGGTTTTTCGGGCGCACAAGCCAGAAGTTCCTGATCTCGGTACGGAAATTTTCCAGAATGCTTTTGGCCTTCGAACTGTCGGTTTCGTTGACGTAATCCTTGAGCAGACGCTTGAGATAGTGACGGGCTTCGTCGCCGTCGTCGGTGTCGATACGGACCGCCTCGACCAGTTCGCGGTTGACATTCTCGATGAAGTTGTGCCCTTCATCGAAAACGAACGCGACACCGCCCGTCATCCCCGCCCCGAAATTGACACCGGTTTTGCCGAGAATGACGACGATTCCGCCGGTCATGTATTCGCACGGACTGTCGCCCGTACCTTCGACGATCGCCAGCGCACCGGAGTTCCGCACCGCGAAACGCTCGCCGACCGCCGCATTGAGATAGAGCTTCCCGCCGGTCGCCCCGTAGAGACAGGTGTTGCCCCCGCCGCTGAAGTTTCCGCCTTCGTGCGGGGACTTGATGACGATTTTTCCGCCGTGCATCCCTTTGCCGATATAGTCGTTCGCCACTCCCTCGAGGTGCAAATTGACCCCGTTGATCAAAAATGCCCCGAATGCCTGTCCGGCCACCCCTTTGAGACGGATGTCGATCGTACCGTCGTCAAGACCGCCGTCGCCGTAATAGCGGGCGATCTCCCCGGATATACGCGCGCCGAAGCTGCGGTTGAGGTTGCAGATGTCGCGGTGGACGCGTACCGGATGGTCGGGATGTTTGATCGCGCTTCGCACCTCCTCGAGGATGTCGCGCTCGAACGCATTATCATCGAACGGCTCGTTGAACGGCACCTGGCAGGTATCGGTTCCCTCTTCGCGGTGCAGGACCGCACTGAAGTCGAACTTTTTCGCTTTGGGCGCATCGATCACTTCGAGCAGGTCGCTGCGGCCGATCAGCTCGTCGAGACTTCTGTATCCAAGCTCGGCGAGGATGCGGCGGACATCTTCCGCCAGAAGCGTGAAATAGTTGATAAGCTGCTGTACGGTTCCTTTGTAATATTCTTTCCGCAGTTTTTCGTTCTGCGTCGCGATACCCACCGAACATTTGTTGACGTGACAGATTCGCAGCATTTTACAGCCTACGATCGTAAGCACACCCGTACCGAACGCGTAAGTCTCCGCACCCAGCAGAGCCGCTTTGACTACATCCAGCCCCGTTTTGAGACCGCCGTCGGTCTGAAGCTCGACCAGCTGGCGGAGATCGTTGGCCTTGAGCGCGTTGTGCGCTTCGGAGAGTCCCAGCTCCCACGGATTGCCCGCGAACTTGATCGAGGTCAGCGGCGCCGCTCCCGTTCCGCCGTCGCCGCCGGAAATGATGATCTTGTCCGCATACGCCTTGGCGACTCCGGCCGCAATCGTACCGACTCCGGCCGTCGAAACGAGTTTGACAGCGATCTTCGCTTCGGGATTGACCTGTTTGAGGTCGAAAATGAGCTGCGCCAAATCCTCGATGGAGTAGATATCGTGGTGCGGCGGCGGCGAGATCAGCGTGACACCGGGTACCGTATGGCGCAGGCGCGCGATCAGTCCCGTCACCTTGTGTCCGGGAAGCTGGCCGCCCTCACCCGGCTTCGCCCCCTGCGCGACTTTGATCTGGATCTCTTCGGCCGAGCGCAGATACGCCGGTGTCACACCGAAACGGCCCGAAGCGACCTGTTTGATCTTGGAGTTGAGCTTGGTCTTGAACCGCGACGCGTCTTCACCGCCTTCGCCCGAGTTCGACTGGCCGCCGATAGTGTTCATTGCTTCGGCAATACACTCATGGGCTTCGGGCGAGATCGATCCGAGGCTCATCGCCGCGGAGCTGAAACGTTTCAAAATCGCCTCTTTCGGCTCCACTTCGTCGACGGCGATCGGTTTGCGGTCAGAGTTGAACGTGAGGAAATCGCGGATGAACTTCTGGCTCCGGTTATTCACAAGGGTGCTCAGACGCTCGAAATCTTTGGGATCGCCCGATTTGCTGAGTTCATGAATCGCATGGATCACTTCCGGACCGAAGTCATGGTATTCCTGTCCGTTGTAGAACTTGTAGAAGCCGCCGATCTTCAGCGGGAAGATACGGTTGAAGCCCAGCTTGTCGAACGCCTCCTCGTGCGTTTTACGCAACCGCTCGTCGATATCGTCATAACCGAGTCCCGGCAGCAGGCAGTGGGAATCGCCGAAACATTCGTCGACAATCTCGCGGCTGAGGCCCAGGATATCGAACAGTCCCGAGTTGCGGTATGAAGCGATCGTCGCGATTCCCATTTTCGACATGATCTTGAGCAGGCCCGCGTTGAGTGCGCCGTGAACGGCCTTGAGCGCTTCGCTGCCCGAAATATCCCCAAGCGCTTTGCTGTTGTTGACATGGTCGACCACCGTGCTGAAAAGCAGCTTCGGATAGACGGCGCTGGCACCGTAGGCGATCAGTGTCGCCGCCGAATGCGAATCGACGACTTCCGACGAAACGGCGACCATCGAAACGAGATGGCGGACGCCGGCATCGAGCAGGGCATGGTTGATACGGCCGACGGCCATGAGCATCGGAATGACACGATGTGTCTCGTCAAGCCCCGTATCGTCGAGAATGACGATGCGTACCCCCTCTTTTTTGACCGCCTTGACGACGGTCTTGACCAGTTCGTCGAGCGCCGGCTTCAACGCCCCTTCGAATGCCGTAGAGAACGTCGCGTTTTTATAAAAAGGCTGATAGCGCGGCGACTCCTCGTCTCCGTAGGACTTGAGTATCTCGAGCTTCTCGCGGGTGATAATCGGCGAAATCGCCTTGAGCCGGTGGGCATGCGTCGGCAGTTCGTCGAGAATATTGTGCGTTTCGCCGAAACCGGTATTGAGACTCATGACGACCTTTTCGCGGATCGGATCGATGGGCGGATTGGTGA
>JALWNV010000130.1:2713-4911 GCA_027083665.1 Helicobacteraceae bacterium | reverse complement strand
GGTGTATCCGGTGCCGAGACCCCCTTGAAATAGACCCGATGGCTCGGCCCCAGTACAACGATATGTTCCGCACCGCTGCCGGAGACCGCCGCATAGACCCGGTCCGCCGTATAGCCGCTGTAGCGGAAGCCGGCATGCGGCACGACGACCGCCCGGGCATCCGCAAACGTCCTATGCACTTTTTTCGGGCGTTGCGAGCGCCTTTCAAATGTCCGAAACATCTTCTCCGTCGCCAAACACCCCGAAGGATAGAAGCGTCCCGCCTGCACAGCCGGGCGCTGCTGAAGACGCGCATCGGAAAATGCCTCGACCCGGTAGCGTTCAATGGAAGGGTGCAGCTTCAGGCACTCTTTTCCCAATCCCGCCTTCAGGCATAAAAAAGCAAAGAAATCATCAAATTTTTCGACCTCGTTCCAGACCTGCGGCAAAAACGTCGCACGATATTCCCCCATCTTGAGTATAATCCCGTCCCGTCCCGGTTTGATCTTTTTTTTCAGTGCTTCCACCGTCTCGTACTCCACCGGTTCGGGTCGGGACAAAACCGAAACTTCAAACGAAAGGGCGTCATACTCGTCCGCTCTCAGCGGAGGGAAGCGGGGGTCTTCGAATGCGGCGGCACGGGCATTGTGAACGATATCTTCAAACATCGCGCGATGCGCCCGAAGCGAACCGATACAGCCTCTGAGACGGTGCGACTGCTCGAGCGTCACGAATGTCGCGGCCTTTTGCGTCAAAAACGGATAGTTTCGAAGAGGTGCGCGCGTACGTTCGAGCCGCTTGTCCTGCAGGAGCGTTTCGAGGACGGCATCACGTGCGATATCGCACAACAGCACTGTTTTCTCCGTTTTATCCGAGGCATTGAGAGATAGCGACAGAACCAGAACGATAAGTAACAGATTTTTCATACCGCTATTGTAGCACATCGCTCCATCACAGGGGTGGATACGGTATCCAGGTACACCCGGCAAACCCGTATCTTTGGAAGCATCTTTGATCTTTACTGCAGGGCTTTGAAAAATTCAGGCAGCTTGTTCTTGTCCTGTTTGACCAGATCTTTTTCCACGCCTTTCGCCAAGGACGCCCGCACCTCCGTCCCAACTTTATCGAAAACACGTTTATAGATATTTTCCGGAAGCGCGAGGTACCATTTTTTCGGTGCGTTTTTCCGTACCGCTTCGGTGATGTCCTCCGCCAGCTGCGCGATCACTTCCGCCTCCACTTTCGCTTCAAGGCCGTGACGTTCGCCGACACTGCCTTGTGTGAATGAACCCTGTCCCTGACTGCCGCCTTTGAAGCGCCCGGCATCGTCTGTCACGATATCATTGATCTTCCAATGCGACTTCACGTAATCTCTCGCATCGATCAGATCGAGCTTGATATGATCGGGTTTCAGGCCCGCTTCCGCCTCCAGGTCTCTCGGCTCTGCCCGATAGACTTTCATTTCTCCCAAATCCGCTACGATGACGATATCTCCGACTTTCATTTCATTCTCCTTGTATTGATAATAGTTACCGGATTATAGTAGCGTAACTTCACTGTCAAATATGCAACTGTACTACCGTTTTCCGACTATGCAATTTTTTTGCAATTTCTCTTTGTTAGACTCTTGCAAAACGTGATTCGCCTTAGCGGCATTTCCGAAACAAAGAGGAGCCCATGAAAGTAAAATATATTTATCCGCTCGCGCTCATCTTTGCAGCGGAACTTACAAGAGCGAACGCAAGCTCGTTTAGTTTTCGCCAAAAAATTCAGGCCGATGACAACAGTACAAATTATGTCTTTAGCGGCAAAAACGGTGTTGCTACCTATGCGGATATCATCGTCGTAGGCTCTTACGGCAAAAACGTATCCGCAGGCGGCGCCTATATCTTTAAATTCAACCGCAGCACCCATCTTTTTGAACAGGTTGCGAAACTGACACCGAGCACACCTGTTCCCGGTGCCGAATTCGGGGCTTCCGTCGCGATTTACGCCGATACCGTAGTCGTGGGTGCCCCTTATGAAAACAGCTATACCGGAAACGTCTATGTCTTCGAAAAGCCTGCCGCAGGGTGGAAAGACATGAACGAAACAGCCGTTTTGACAAATTCTGCGGCGGCCGCACAGTCGAACTTCGGTTCAGCCGTAGCTATCTATCAAGACACCATAGCCGCCAGCTCCCCGAATTCCCCTTTTTACTCTGTAATCTTTTTTTAAAA
>JALWNV010000130.1:0-2703 GCA_027083665.1 Helicobacteraceae bacterium | reverse complement strand
GGCGTGATATGAACGAGAGCGCCACCCTGACTTCGCCTTCAAATCTTTCCGCCGATGCATGGTTCGGCTCCTCATTGGCACTCGATGCAAACACTCTGGTCGCGGGTACCTATCAAGATCATAACGAAAACGGAGCGGCTCTGGTATTTGAAAAACCCGCATCGGGATGGCAGGACATGAATCACTCGACGGCCAAACTGACCATGCAGGACAGAACAAACGGTGACAGGCTTGGAAACAGCGTTGCCGTCAGCGGCGACCTCATCATGGCTTCGGCTCCCTATTATGCCAATTACAAAGGGGCCGTTTTCGCATTCAAAAAAAGTTCGGCACACTGGAGCGACATGAACGCGAGTGCCAGAATACAGTCACAAACCTCCAGCTACCAATTCGGCCAAAGCGTCTGTCTGATCCGTAATACTTTGATTGTTACTGAGTACGATGGAGGCTATTTTTATGACTTTACCGGCACGCTGACAAACGATCTCAATATTACGGATACGCTGAATACGAATCCAAGAGCGTATGGCACAGGCTACGGCGATACGATGGCATGCAGCGACAAACGGGTGGTGATGGGAGCCTATATTGAACACAACTACGAAGGGAGAGCCTACGTATTCGATGCCGACATTTCCAACGGATCTGCCGCTTCCGCATCGAATGCAAATCCGTCGCTTCTGATGTATCTACTCAATTAAAGGAGAGCTTCATGTCTAATGTCAACAAACTTATCACAATGCTGTTTACAACAGCTTTCATCTCTGCGACGGCATCGGCCGACTTCTACGTCATCCCCGTCAAGGCCAAAATGAAAAACCTTGTCCGCGTCGCCAAAAGCGGCGGAGACTTCAGCGACCCGCTCAAAGCGATGGCCTCGATACAGGGGGCTACGGGCACCAACCGTTACGCACTCTATCTCGAAGACGATTTCAATCTCACGGCTCCCCTTCACATCAAGAACTATGTCGATATCTACGGCAACGGCCATCGCCTGACCGGTCATTTCGGTACCGCCGATGCCGATCACCCTTCCGCCGTCGTTTACGGCGGAAACTATTCGCATCTGTACAATCTGACCATCTACAATGAAAGCAACAATTCCCAGGGCTACAGCGTCGGCCTGCTGAACGACGCCGTCGATGTCACGGTAACGGATGTCACGATCATTGCCATGAACGGTGACACGGACATCGGTATTCTCAATAAAAACGGTGCTTCCCTTGATGCATCTGTACTCAGAATGGAGTTGCCTGTATGCCGTTCGGAATGCTTCGGCATAAGCGCGTCACTTACCTCCACTGTCTTTCTTTCCAAATACAACATTCAACTGTTTGCCAACAATACAACCTCGAGATTGTCAGGAATTTCCCTGAACAGCCTGAGCAGCGGGTCGATCAATGGCGGTGAAATCAATATCGAGGGCGGCGGAGCGGCTTACGGCATCGAAACGGACGACAGTTCGGTTTCCCTGACAAAATCAACTGTATCAGCCACTTCCCATTACAATACTTACGGTATCCATGTCCGTCAATCCATGGCGGACATCTCGCACGCGATCATCATGGCACAAAGCGGCACATTGATCAATACGGCATTCTACAACGAAGCATCGACTTCAACATTGCTGGACAACACGCTTTCGGGAACGACAAGCGTCGACAGCAATCTCAATTCAACAAATGCGCTGATCGCCTGCACGGTAGACGGAGGCATCATCAAAGACGCCGCCGGAACCTACAATATCTGTGCCGGCACGAAAGATGTCAACGCCACGACATATTTCAATAGAGACTGCCAATAAGAAACCAAGGAGGCATCATGTATCGTCAATCTCTTTTCAGGACAATCACCGTCATTTTTTTCGCTTTGCTGAGCAGTATCACTACCGCTTTTGCCGAACCCATCGACGATCCCGTCGCTTTTTACGAGGCAACACCCCGCAGCACCGTCGTCGACGCCTCCGGCAAAATGCATGTCGTCTTCGGAGGCGACCATCTGTACCATATGTGGTACGAGGGGGGCAGCTGGCGTTTCGAAACCGTCGATGCCGCGCCCCATGTCGGTGAGGATGCGACACTCGCCGTCGATCACGTCGGCAAACTGCATATTGCCTATAGCGACCCCGACAACTTTTCGCTCAAATACGCGACAAACGCTTCGGGTACATGGCAGGTACAGACCGCCGTTACCGCTGCAAATGCTTACCACAGGAATGCCATCGCCGTCGACGCATCGGGCAATAGCCATATCTGCGGCATCGACAACCAGGACCGTCTCGTCTATACCCTGCACGATACCGCCGGATGGCACCATGAAATCGTCGATGCCAACATGACGGATGCCTGCTCCATCGCCGTCGACATCAACGGGACGGTCGGCATCGCCTACCACGTAAATATCTCCGACGATCTGCGTTTCGCCAAAGGGTCGCCGGGACACTGGTACAGCATCGCCCCCGATATCGGCGGTGCGGTCGGGTCGTATCCCTCCCTCGCGTTCGACACCGATGCGAAAGCGCATATCTCTTATTACGACACCACCAACGAACACCTAAAATATATCACCGACAAATCCGGTGCCTGGAACGCGAGTACGCTCGACAGCTCCGCCGCCGATACCGGCTTCGCCTCTTCCCTGGTCGTCGCCCCGGGCGGCGCCGTGCATACCGTCTACTCCGACCAGCCCCGCACTACGGTCAAA
>JALWNV010000129.1 GCA_027083665.1 Helicobacteraceae bacterium | reverse complement strand
CGCACCGATGGTGCAGAGCTCCGACTCTCGCTGGTTTCCGACAGGAGGAAACCCGGGCGGCCATATCGAAGCCGGTACGACGGCGGGGCTCAGCGGAAGGCTCTACGCCGTTTCGCGTCACAAAGATGCCAATACGACCGGTGTCCCCGATCTGAACGGCCGGATCGTTTCGGTGGATATCCGCCGTACGGGCGGGCATTTTCAAAGCCCTTCGGGAAAACGTCTTCTCGCTTACTGGAACATCGGGGACCGGATTGACAGCGGCGGGAACTGGTGGATAAGTAAAACGGCGTTCGCCATCGATCCTGATGCGCTGCAAGAAGGTGTATGGACGACACGATCCATCGAAATGCGCGAGGAGAATTTCATGCCGTGGCCGTTCAGCGCCAACACGGGCAAGCGGTTCGATGAGCTTCTCAAAGACTATGCTTTCGTCGGAATCACTTTTATGAGCGAAGACAATGAAAGCTGGGGGACATGGACCGGGAATCGTCTGCTGCATTTCGGCGCCGTTTCGTCCGACGGGGGCGTTTTGAGTCTCGACAATTTCCGTACGGTACGACCGGCCGCGGTACCGGTGGAGAAAACGTCAGCCGTTTTGCTTTTTTTGTTTGCACTGTTGTCGATAGGGATGCTGTCCCGGGTGAAAAGAAATTCAGGATGAAAGAAAACGTTTTTCGAATGTCTTCGCGCCGACCGGCGGGCTGAAAAGAAACCCCTGATAGCTCACTTCGTCGCTGATTGCGGCGATTTTCTTTTTTTGTTCGGCGGTTTCGATTCCTTCAACGACGATGCGGTATCCGAGCCATTTCCCGATATCAATGATGCTTTTGACGAGGAAGAGTACTTTCGGATTGCCGAGCAGATCGGAAATGAATGCCCTGTCGATTTTCAGTACCGTAAAATTGAGCCGCTGCAGATAGGAGAGCGACGAGTATCCCGTACCGAAGTCATCGATGACGCAGCGTATTCCCTGTGCCTGCAGCCGGTCGATGGTTTCTTTGGTCTGCTCGAAGTTGTCGATAAGGGAGGTTTCGGTCAGTTCGATTTTGATCTCCGTCGCCGATACCCCGTGCCGGGCGAGGAGTGCGGCGAATTTTTCCTCAAAAGCGTATGTCAGCAGCTGCGCGGCATCGATATTGATGGAGATATAGTCGAGACGGTAGATGCCTTTGCGTTTCCATTGTGTGATGTGTGAACAAACGCTGTCGATGACCCACCAGCCGATTTCGTCAAGTATTCCCGACTCTTCGGCGAGCGGAAGAAACCTGTCGGGCGGAAGCTGTCCGTGTACGGGGTGATTCCATCTCAGCAGGGCTTCCGCCGCACGGAGGCGGTCGTCGCGGATTTTGACGATGGGCTGAAAATACAGTTCCAGCTCTTCTCGCGCGACGGCGAAGCTCAGGTCGTGCTGGAGGCTGAAGTGTTCGCGCCGCTGCTCATCGAGACGCGGGTTGTAAAAAGAGATACTGCCGCTGCGTTTATGTTTAGCTTGGTACATCGAGATATCGGCATGCCGGATGATCTCTTCGACATTTTCGCTTCCGGGCTCGATCATGACGACCCCGATACTGCTGTTGACTTTCAGGTGCAGTTCCGAGATGTCGAACGGTTCGCGGAAACAGTGCCGGATTGTTTCGGCAAACGACTCCGCTTTTCGCCTGCTCTCTTCTTCTTTCGCCGCGACAAACGGCAGTACGATGATAAATTCGTCTCCGCCGAGCCTGCAGAGCAGATCATGGATGCCGACAAGCGATCCGAGGCGCTTCGCGACCTGTTGAAGCAGGGCGTCTCCGATACTGTGGCCCAACGAGTCGTTGATCTGCTTGAAGCGGTTGAGATCGAGATAAAACAGTAGTGAGTATCGGTTCGCATGGCGCTCATCTTTGACAAGGTGCTGCATGAACTGTTTGAGGCTCCGGCGGTTGGGCAGGGCGGTCAGCGGATCGTGATTGGCCAGAAAGTGCAGCTCGTCGAGCGCCTCTTTTTCACGGGTTTTATTCTCAAGAATCGTCATCCCCCCGATAATCTCGCCGTGATCATTCCGGATAGGAGAACTTTTGGCTTCGACCCAGTAATCGAGCCCTTTGATGGAGTGGTACGGACCGTTGTAGTACTGCGGTTTTCCTTCCGCGAAAACGCTTTCAAGGTGGGGAATGATGCGCTTGTCGGGTACGTTGTAAAGCGACATCCCGACCAGTTCGTCTGTTTTGAGCTGAAAAAGCTCGGCGAATGCTTTGTTGCTGTTGATGATTTTGAGCGTACGATCAAAGTAGAAAATCCCGATCGGCGCCTGGGTAAAGAGATTGTTCAGCTCTTCCTGTCTGACGCTGAGTTCCTCCTTGGAGCGCCGGTACTGCTCTTCTTTGCGGTAGGAATTGATGATGGCATCGGCCGAAATACGGCATACATTCAGCAGCATGACATAATACAGGACGATCAGAAAAGTGAAAAACGTTCCCATTATGTCAAAGTAAATCAGAAAATAAAACGCCAGCGGCATCAGTATCAGCAGCAGATACAGCGATGCGATCCTCAGGTCGAAGGTAATGGCGCTGACGGCACCCCCGGCGATCCCCATAATGAAGATAAAGATCATCACGCTCAAATGGGTGTCGCTCAGATAGGGAAGAAAAAGGATGCTGCTGCTTCCCCACAAGAATGCGTTGGCCCATGCTTTGTAGGCAAAACGGTTCCGCCAGCGCAGAATGTCACTGTCGCGCTTTTTATGCAAAAAGCGATACGTGTCGGCGAGTCGAAAGAGATTGACGGTTATTGTCAGAGCGAACCAGGTATACAGCGGTGTATCGGGGACGTTTCCTTTGAGAAAAACGAACAGCATGACGGTCAAGACCACAAGTGTCGTCAAACTGATCCGTGTTTGATGATACAGCTGGTAGACGAGGCGTTTTCGAATCGTATACGAAACGGCGATATCCGGGAAGAGTCGGTTTGAAAATAACTTCATAGCGGTATTTTACTGGAAAACCCCAGGATATAAAACCGTTTATCGCCTCCGGTAGCTCAGTGCTTCGAGCAGGTGGTGTTTTCGAATCGTTTCGCTGCGCTCGATATCGGCGATGGTACGGGCGACTTTTTGTACTTTTTTTATCGAACGAAACGATAGTCCGAAGCGCTGTACCGCTTGCGAAAGGATCGTGTCGGCTTCGGTGTCGAGCCGGCAGATCGTATCGATCTCGCGGTCGGTAAGGCGCCCGTTGAGTGCGTTCTGGGAACGTCGTCTTTGAAGGGCATGTACCCGCAGCACCGTTTCGTGCATCGTTTCGGAGCTGACGGAAGCCTTGTCGTCGGCCCGTACGGACTGCATCTGCACGTAGAGGTCGATCCGGTCGAGAAACGGATCGGAGAGCCGTCCTTTGTAGCGGCGGATCTCCAGGTCGCTGCAGCGGCATTCGAGCTCATCGCTGAGCAGATTGCCGCACGGGCAGGGATTCATCGCCGCGACAAAGAGAAAATCCGTAGGGTACTCGACTTTGGAATGCACCCGGGAGATGCGGATGCGCTTGTCTTCGAGCGGTTCACGCAGTGCTTCGAGTACCGGTTTTGAAAAGTGCGGCAGCTCATCGAAAAACAAGATGCCGTTATGGGCCAACCCGACCTCGCCGATCTGCGCCTTGTAGCTGCCGCCGCCGAAGATCGAGGCGGCGGTACTGCTGTGGTGCGGTGAGCGGTAGGGGCGCAACGGGGCAAAATGCGGCGTTTTCCCCTCGAGCGTGTCGAGTTTGGCGATATCAAGCAGTTCGCGGTCGGTCATCGGCGGCAGGATGTAGCGCAGCCGTTTGGCGATCATCGATTTGCCGCAGCCCGGGCTGCCCTCAAGTAACAGGTTGTGCATACCGCAGGCACTGATGAGTGCGGCACGCTTCGCGACTTCCTGCCCGCGAATTTCGATGAAGTCGTCCGGATAGTGTTTTCGGTAGTAATAGCGCTGTCCGCCGATCTCCTGAACGGGAAAATCGATCGTCTTTTTTTGCGGCTGCGCTGCAGAGAGATTCATATCGGATCGGAAAAAACCGATCGCTTCGCTGAGGTTTCCCGCACCGACAAACGTGACATCGGGGATATTGGTAAGTTTATCCATCGCTTCTTCGGGGACGACGGCATGGGTCAGCAGCCCCTGGTTGGCAAGCGAGAGCACGAGCGGGTAGAGAATGGTGTTTTCTTTGATGCTGCCGTCAAGACCCAGTTCTCCGAACGCGTACCATTTCTCAAAGTCGGTGTCGCTGCCGTCAAGCGCGATGAGCAGCGCGATGCCGAGGTCGAACTGGCTTCCGCGTTTTTCAACATCGCTCGGACTCAGGTTGATGGTGATGCGTTTGGGCGGAAAGGTGAAATCGTTGGCGAGCAGGGCGCTTTTGACACGTTCGCGGGCTTCGGAGATGGCGGAAGAGGCCAGACCGACGATGGTGAATGACGGCAGGCCGCGCGTCAGGGTCGATTCGACGGTGACGGGCAGGGCCTCTATGCCTTCGAGTGTGGCGCACTGAAGCTGTTTCATGACGGGTTCCTCCTCTTTGGATCGGGAAAGAATAACATTTCACAGTTTATATTAACATAAAACGTTATTGAATATTATTCAAACCCCGCCTCCGAACCGGCATCGACTTCGGTGCACCGGAAGGGGATGGGTGTTTTGCCGCGTTACGTATCACCGTTTTTCTCAACTTTGCCGTAGGGCAATGAAGGTTCCGCCGCTTTCATCGCAGGTTCATAGACATTGTTCCGAGGCTCACCGCTTGCTTGCGCCACTCCTCCGGCGACCATCTCGTAAATCAGGTTCGCAAAACGCTTCAGCTTAAGGTCTTCGCCCAGCAGTTGGGTCGCAAGGTTCTGATGCACGTCAAGGCTGTCAATCACCGCCGTACTGATCGCTTCGGAGAAACCGCCCATCATCGCCTGCTCTTTGGTATTGTTCGATACCTGATGGATGACCTTTTCATTTTCCATCACCTTGTCGCTGATAGTACGGGCGTAGTTGAGCA
>JALWNV010000128.1:887-5006 GCA_027083665.1 Helicobacteraceae bacterium | reverse complement strand
GTATGGACGACGGCAGCGGGGCGCTCAGCTGTATGGTTCCGCAGACAGGCGGAATCGATCCTGACAGCTGCGGCGGCGGCTATTGCGGTACGGGTGAAACCTGTCTCAACGGCAGCTGCGTTATTGTCTCCGGGGGCGGCAGCTCTTCGCAGAGTCCTTACGGCGGAACCGGCCAGACCGGCACGGGAACAGACTACAGCAGCGTCTCTTCGATGGGAAGTTTCAATTCGGACAGTTCATCCTCTATCGCCCCTGTCGGTAGCGGTACACAGACCGGAACGGGTATCGGTACGCAGAGCAGCTCCTCTTCTCTCGATCCGGGCGGCTACGATCCGGCAGATACTTCCGGCGGATCTTCATCCTCCATCGCCCCTGTCGGCACCGGCACACAGACCGGAACAGGCATCGGTACGCAGAGCAGCTCCTCCTCTCTCGATCCGGGCGGCTACGGCACCACGGATCCGGCATCTTCCGCCGCCGCTTCATCGAGCGGCATCGCCAGCAGCGTCGCCCAGCAGCAACGCTAAGCCGGCCTTCTCACTTCTCGCCGCGCTTCTTCGCTTTGAACAGCAGCGGCGTGCCTTCAAAATCGAAAGTTTCCCGCAGCTGATTGGCGAGATAGCGGCGATAGGTAAAATGCAGTCCCTTGGGCTTGTTCATAATCAGCGCAATCTGCGGCGGCCGTGTAGCGTACTGCGTCGCGTAATAGATACGGATCATCTGTCCGTTCATCGAAGGAATGGGATGCTTTCGCATCGCAAACTCCAGTGCCTCGTTGAGCCGTGATGTCGGTATGCGCTGCGAATAGTTGTCGTTGATCTTTTCAATCATCTGAAAGATTTTGTGTACCCGCTGCTTCGTCAACGCCGACACGGTGACGATCGGCGCGTAATGCAGAAACTTGAAGCGGTCACGTACCTGCCCCACGATCTTCTTGTAATCGTTGCCGTCGACCTTGTCCCACTTGTTGAGCACAATCAGGCAGGCAAGACGATTTTGGTCCACCAGTCCCGCAATCTTTTCGTCGAGGTCGCGAAACGGCTCGGAAGCGTCCAGCACCAGCAATGCCATATTGGCACGATCGAGCTGCTCTTTCGTACGGTAAAGCGCGTACTTCTCGATCCCTTCGATTTTCCCGCGTTTCCGAATCCCCGCCGTATCGACAAATGTGACGGTCTTATCGCCGCGAACGATCGTCTCGTCGATAGGATCGATCGTCGTTCCCGCCACCGAACTGACGACGGAGCGTTCTTCGCCCAGCAGCGCATTGAGCAACGAACTTTTGCCGACATTGACCCGGCCGATGATCGCGATGTGGATATGGTTCGGATCTTCATCGATCGGACGAATCTCGTCATTCTCGTCATAAATGGAAGTGATCTCTTCCGTCTCTTCTTCATCATCGAAGTCTTCCAAAAAACGGTCGAATCCGTCCATCGCGTCTTCCTCGGCAACCATCTCCTGCACCTTCGGAATATAGGGAAGCTGATCGGCGATCCATTCGAGCAGCGGGTTGATCGAGCGGTTATGCGCGACCGAGATACCGAAAATCGTCTGCGTGCCGAATTCGTAATACTCCCACACTTTCTCTTTCATCTTGTCGTTGTCGATCTTGTTGACCACGAGCGCCATGCTCTTACCCATCGCCTCGAGTTCGTGAAAGAGCTTCTTGTCTTCCTCTTCGGGCAGGCTCTTGCCGTCGACCATAAATAGAATGATGTCAGCTTCGTTCGCCGCCTGCAGCGACTTCTCGCGGATCTTGTCGAAGAGTTCGTTCCCCTCGTCGAGACCGCCCGTATCCAGCACCTCGACATCCCGGTCGTAAATGGTGGCGATACGCTTTTTGACGTCGCGCGTCGTCCCGGAAACCTCGGAAGTAATGGCGTCACGCTCTTTAAGCAGACGGTTGAAGAAGGAACTTTTGCCCACGTTCGGGCGGCCGATAATGGCTAGTTTTTTCATGATTGTCTCATTTGTATTTGTCGGTTGACAGTTATTTTTCTTTGTGTGCAATTATAGCGTAGTAAGGGTACGGGAGGATGGCTTATCGCTTTTTGGATTCGGAAGCCGTACCGCAGGTGCATGCCCGGCGGCGGCAACAACCCCGAACAAACCTATCCGAAAGAGAACCGTCCGGCAATGCCGGAACTGCCGGTTTCAAGCGGGCCCCATTGAAACGGGTGCGTTTTAAAACGGTTTGACGACCACCATGATAACGATAAAGATCATCAAAATCGTCGGAACTTCATTGTACATACGGAAAAACTTCCCGCTTTTGTCGCATGTACCCGATTGCAACTTCTTCTTCAGACGCCCGAGGGTGAAGTGATAGACGATCAGCAGTACCGCCGCCGTCAGTTTCGCATGCAGCCATCCGCCGCTTTGAAACAGGCCGGGATTGAGCGCGATCATCGCACTGCCGCTGAGAACGGTCGCCCACATCGCCGGTACGCCGATGAAACCGTACAGCTTGTCTTCCTGAATGGCGACAACTTCGGTAAAGCCGGCATTGGAAGCGTGTTCGGCATGGTAGACGTACAGGCGCGGCAGATAGAAAAGCATCGCCATCCAGCTGATAAAACTCATGACGTGAAACGCCAGTATCCAGTTATAGTATTCCATAATTATTATCCTTAAAATTTATGTTCGATATAGAACAGATTATAATTCGAACCGCCTCGGTGTACACTGTTAATCAGACCGTAAATCCCGGAGCGGTGTTTGAGCGCATAACCGCAATAGGTCCGCACCAGCGGAGCATAGCCTATCCATTCCCCCAGATCGAAATCCAGCGAGATATCGAGATAGTTGAGAACCTTGGAATTGTTATCCCCTTCACCCTCGGCCTCAAGCTTCTCCACATAGGGGATACCGTCGGCATATGAAACACCCTCCCCCAATCCGATACGAATCGTTTTGTTCCACGGATGGAAATTCCAGTACGCCTTGATATAAAATGTCACTTCATTGAAATCGGGCTGATACCCGTTTTCAAAAAAACGGCTCACTCCGCCCCTGAGGTAAAAGTCAAGCGGGACGTTCCAGGTATCTTTGCTCAGCAGATAACCGATATCGACTCCCCCCGCCGAGGTACCGGCGGGATGCGGATGCGGCTGCAGCGACAGAATCTCGCCCAGATCGTTCTGATCCGAGTAACCGTATCCCGCCCGTACGGACCAGAGGCCTTCCCCGGCCGCCAACGATACCGACAAACAGAGAAAAGATAGTAAAAGAAAACGTTTCAATCGCACCGCCTGAATGATTACCGTACCCATAGGGGCGGCAACTAACGGCGCAATTATATCAGATAAACCGCGAGACCCACTGCTTGAGCTGCTCGGCGCTGAGTGCTCCCGAAACACGGTCGATCTCACGTCCTCCTTTGAACGCGATCAGCGTCGGGATGGAACGGATACCGAACCGTCCGGCGAGCTGCTGCTGTTCTTCCGTATTGACTTTCGCGAAACGCGCCTTGAGAGGGAAAGCCGCCGCGGCCTGTTCAAACGCCGGAGCCATCATCCGGCACGGACCGCACCACGGCGCCCAGAAATCGACGATCAGCGGGATATCGTTGTTCGCTGCATGATTTTCAAACGAAACCGCATCGAGACTGATGGGTGCCGTGTCAAGCAGTGACCGTTTGCAATGGCCGCAATTGGCCTTGTTGTAATGGTCTTTGACCGGTACCGCATTGACCTGACCGCAATGCGGGCAGACAACTTTTCGTTTTTCCATCGTCTACACCTCCTGTACTTCGAGATCTTTCAGCCCGGGGCCGCGATGCGATTTGACCTTGTCGTGCAGACGGCGCAGCGCCTTGTTCGCACGTTCGACCGCCAGGTCGATCGCCGCATCGAGATCGGCGTCTTGCTGCGAGATCACAACCGGCGCATGATGGGCGATATGGATATCGAATTCCACTTCGACCCCGTGCTTGACCTTGCTCAACAAGACATTGATCGTCGTGATGTCAAGGTTGTATTTCATAAATTGTTCTTTTGCTTTTTGAATATGTTCGCGTGTCTTTTCGGTCAGGGTGATGTCTTTGGTTCTGATCGGAGTGTTCATCGTAAATCCTTTAGTGTTGATATATCAAAAAGTATACCAGAAAGAGTTTTA
>JALWNV010000128.1:0-877 GCA_027083665.1 Helicobacteraceae bacterium | reverse complement strand
GTATAATTCCGCGACTAAAATCACGGGAGAAACCAATGCGACTACTTACGGGCATCCAACCTTCGGGAGACCTGCATATCGGTAACTACTTCGGTTCCATCCGCGCGATGATCGAAGCGCAAAAAGCGCATGAAGTCTTCGCGTTTATCGCCAATTATCACGCCATGACGACGGTGCATGACGGCGAACGGCTCGCCGCACTGACGATGCAGGCGGCGACGGACTTCCTGGCGCTGGGTATCGATCCGGAACAATCGACCTTCTGGGTCCAGAGCGATGTCGACGAAGTGCTCGAACTCTACTGGGCGCTGTCACCGTTTACTTCCATGGGACTCCTCGAGCGGGCCCACAGCTACAAAGACAAGGTCGCCAAAGGCATCGCCGCCAATCACGGTCTTTTCTCCTATCCCGTCCTTATGGCGGCGGATATCCTGCTGTTTGACTCCGACATCGTTCCTGTCGGAAAAGACCAGATCCAGCATGTCGAGATCGCCCGCGACATCGCGATCCGTTTCAACAACGCCCACGGCGAAATTCTGAAACTGCCCGAATTCCGCGTCGATGAAAATGTCGCGACCGTCCCGGGCACCGACGGGCAGAAGATGAGCAAAAGCTACGGCAACACCATCAATATCTTCGGGGAGGAGAAAAAGCAGCTCAAAACCATCAAAAAAATCGTCACTGAGCCCGTACCGCTCGAAGAGCCCAAAGAGTACGAGAACTGCAATGTCTACAATATTGCCAAACTTTTCCTGAACGAAGAGGAGTGCCGCGACCTGCAGGAACGATACAAACGCGGCGGCGAAGTACACGGCCACTTCAAGCTCTACCTGCACGACGTCCTCTGGGACTATTTCGCGCCCTACCGCGAGAAACG
>JALWNV010000127.1 GCA_027083665.1 Helicobacteraceae bacterium | reverse complement strand
GTCCGAGCCGGTCATGATGACGGTTTTCGCCGGGGCGCCGATGATCGCGTTTGCCCAGGCCCAGCCGCGGTCGCGGTCGCCGAGCATCTGGACCTCGTCGATCACGCAGACATCGACATCCGCGGCGAAATCGAGCATTTCGATGGTAGAGCTGATATGGGTGGCCTCTTCGTCGAGAAGCTGCTCTTCGCCGGTGACGAGCGAGGCGGCGATGCCGCGGCTGCGCAGCGATTCGTAGCCTTCGAGTGCGAGCAGGCGAAGCGGCGCGAGGTAGTAGCCCGTATCGGCCTTTTCCAGTGCCGACATGGCGCGGTAGGTCTTGCCGCTGTTTGTCGGGCCGGTGTAGAAGACGAGTTTTCGGCGCAGCTGCCTCGCGACGGGAAAGAGGTTCTTAAAGTCGCGGATAGTGCGCGCGAGCAGCTCCCGGCGCTGGCGTCTGAGCAGCGCGTCTTTGATGTGGCGATCAAAATGAAACAGGGTGCGGCGCCAGAGTTTGGAGGAGATCACGAGCTGTTCGCCGAGATAGGGGGTGAGCTCCTCTTCGAGCCATCGGTCGATCGACTCGTCGTCCATTTCAAGCAGCCGGGAACGTTCGGCGCACTCCGCATGCAGCTGAGCGAGCTGGGCGCAGAAGCTCTCCCTTTCGTTTTTCAATGCTGATTCGAGCTGTGCGGCGATATCGAAGGGTTCCGCGTTCCAGACGGTCCGCAGCATCGGTTCGGCATTGAGCGAAAGATGAGCTTCGTATGACAGCGGACGGGTGAAGCCATCCGGGGTGAAGTGACTGCGGATACTGAGGATGATCTCTTCGCCGGTTTGCACCATGCCGCTGAGGGGTATGTGCTTTTGCAGGAGTGTTTCGAGCAGCGCGTCTTCGAGCGGCGGCAGGGTCAGCGGCGCGTCCGGCGGCGCGGTTTTCAGCGCATGGATGATCTGTTCGGGGTCGAGATAGGCATGTTCGGGGGTCAGTGTAGCCAGGAAGGCGTCGAGATCGTCCTGTTTCGTTTCGGTGACCGATCTTTTCGCGATTCGGATTTCGGCGATCAGTTCCGATTCGTCTTTTTGCTCGAGGTCATTGTAGGAGAACGGAGGCGTTTTGAGCGGATGGATTTTTTTGAAATGCTCTCCAAGTACGTTGTACTCAAGCACGGCGTTGAATTCCAGGCGGTTGTCGAGATCGAACCTGCCTTCACAGGCGTTTTCGATGCGTTCGCGCTTGTGTTCGAAACGCAGATGGCGCAGTTTGGATTCTATTTTCTGCGGCGTGATTTTTTTGGTGCGAACCTCTATAAAGGCGTTGTGTAATTCACGGGCCTCGTCAGGCGTGACCTGCATCGTCTCGAGAATCGTGTCGATTTTTTCACGGCGTTCGAGTGAAGGCTCTTTTGTCTTCGCAGAGGGATAGACGCGCCCTTCGGCGGTAAAAAAAGCGGTGATCCGCGCCCGCGTCTCAAAATCGCCGTCGGACCATACGCGCCGCAGTGTTCTCACGAGCGTTTCGCGCGCATAGTTGTCGGGCGTGAGCCCCAGCGACTGCACCAGCTCGGCGAGTGTCGCCGTTTCGACCCGCCCGATACCCTCGTCGAACCCGTCGCCGTCGAAAAACCGGCGGACGGAGGCGTTGATTCGGGTGAGTTTTTTCTTCTTTTTTGCCATAGCGGTATTCTATCGCCTAAACGTTAATATGAGGTAGGGGCCGAGAACGCCGCTTTTACCACTCATAGACGGTATAGGTGACACCGGCGATGATAACAGGGATGGCAACTGTCGCACGAACGTCCGCCCATTCGGGGGTGCCGTGGCCTTTCTTGTCATAGCGTTCTTTATCGAGGGCAATGATGCCTACAGGAATCAGACAGGTTTTGTAGTTGAACCAGTCTTCGGTGCCGCTCAGATAGCCGAAACCGATACAGATGCCGTAAATCGCTGTCCCGACAAGCATATGTTCTTCTTTGTCCGCTGCTATTTCGGCAGCGGCATCGCTCTGCAGAAGTGAAAGGATTAAAGCAAAAGTAACTATACCGCATTTGGGGCGGATCATTGATCTGTTTTTCCTTGAGTTCGAAAAACGGTCGTTTATAATGAAACCATTTTGGTGATTATAACGTAAGTCCGGATTCGGCAAGAAAAATAATGATAGGTAGAGTAAAATCGGAAAAAAATAGATAAAGAGATAAAGATGAGTCAATTCCCCGATGAATGGACGCAAGAGGAGTTCTTGCGCGAAAAGAGTCGGCTCGAGAGTGAAGGTGTCAAGGTGCTGCTGATCGATACGGTGCTCGGCCCGCTCGAACGGATCGAAACCGTGACGTTCAATCCGCCGCAGCTTCAAAAGGAGCCTGACGGCTCGGTCTTCGTCTTCTACTGTGACACCGGCAAGGCGACAAAAGAACGGCTGCAGGAGTACCGTGAACGTTTTCCGGGCAAACACTGCATCTCGCTGCATGGCGGGCGGGGATATTGGCGGAAGTATTTTCAGCCGGAGGCTTTTGGCGGGGAAGAGGAGAGTGGAAAGGGGGAAAGGAAGTGCGGATGCTGACGCGCGGTGATGCCGACACTTTTCTCGCCTGTCTTCGCGAGGAGCGCTACTATGATGCGCACGAAGCACTCGAAGCGCTTTGGTTCCCGATACGTTTTGAAAAAACGCCGGAAGTGCTGCTGCTCAAGGGGCTGATCAACGCCAGTGTCAGTTTCGAGCTGCACAAGCGGGGGCGTCCGCACAAAGCGCCGGGGCCGTGGAGGGTCTATCTGAAGTACCGCGAGTATCTGTCGCGGGTCGGTGAACGCAACCCCCTGTATTTCGAACTGGATGAAGCGGTACATGCAATCGAAAGGAGCTTTTATGTCTGAGTTTACGGAAGCGATGCGGTTTCGTCATGCCTGCAAACGGTTCAGGGATGAGAAGATCCCGCAGGAACAGTTTGATGAGATACTGGAATTCGGCCGGATGTCACCCTCGTCGTTCGGGATGGAACCGTGGCGTTTTATCGTTGTTACGGACGATGCGCTCAAAGCGCGTATGCGCCCGCTGTGCTGGAATCAGGCTCAGATCACCGAATGCAGCCATCTGCTCGTGATCGCCGCCGACAATGAAAGCGTACTGCCGGGAAGTGACTATGTCGAAAGGATGTTCAAACGCCGCGGATTGCCGCAAGAGGCACTTGAACACTACCTCGAGGTCTACAAAAACCATATGACGCCCCGGTTTCACAGCCGTGAAGCCGTCGAGGCATGGACGCATAAGCAGTGCTATATCGCCGCGGCGAATATGATGACGGGTGCGGCGTCGCTGCGGATCGACAGCTGCCCGATCGAGGGGTTTGAGAAAGCGGAGGTGGAAAGGTTACTGGCATTGGAAAAGGCGTTTTCCGTCGCGCTGCTCGTGGCATTCGGTTTCCGGCTCGATGAGCAGCCGTCGCATCACCGGCTGCCTCTGGACGCGATCGTCGAGCGGCGGTAGGATTTATTCGGCGTTGTCGCCGGACGTACCGAAGCGGTAGTTGAGCGCACCGGTGAGGAGGACATTCGTATCCTGGTGATCGAGGTTCATTTTGTATTTCGCTTCGAGATTCACCCCGATTGTTTCGGTGAAGTTGAAGCGGATCCCGCCGCCGAATGCGGCAAGGGCGCCGTTGCGGTTGGATGCATCTCCGCTGAACTCCTCGTAACCGATCCCCGCGGCGAGATAGGGAGAGTAATAGTCGTCGGGATAGGCATCCCAGTCGACCGAAGCGATCACGCGGTGGATATCGGTACGGTCGTCGCGGTCGCGATAGTTTCCGTTGGGGGAGAACATGTATTCGCCCGTCAGGGACCATGCCGGTTTGAAGCGGTAGTTGGTACGCAAGGCGTATGCGCCGGTGCTTTGAAGACCGTCGCCGCTGGAGCCCTCGATGAATCCGGCGGCACCGATACCGACTTCCCATTTTTTAGAGGCGATCGCGGTGTTTTCCGCCGCGGCCGCCATCGTCAGCAATCCGCCGGCAGTTACACTGATGAGTGTTTTTTTCAACACAGGGTATCCTTTGTGCAAAGTTCAAGTCTCTGATTATAGTACAAATTGGACGATTGTGCCCTTAATTTGCATGAATTTTTGTTGTCGGAAGCATCTGAAATCGTAGAATCCGAAGGAAAGGGTACCTTAAAGCTCCGTGTTTCGAGACAATATAGGGGTTTTAGAGGTGCCTGAAGTTATAATTTTGAAAAAAGAGCCAACGATGCTAAACCTGTTCGAAGAAGTCGGAACGCTGGATAAACGGTGCTATACAGAGTACGGATTGAGCGAGGATCTGCTGATGGAGCACGCCGCCGAAGCGATGGCGGCGGAGATTCGTCGGCGGATTCGGAAAGGAGCGCATATCGCCGTTGTCTGCGGACCGGGCAACAACGGAGCCGACGGCATCACCCTGGCGCGGCTGCTGGAGGGGGCGTATCCTGTCTCTTTGCTGCTGCCTGTGGGTGCGAAATCGCCGATGGCGAAGCTGCAGCTTTCCAGGGTACAGCGGCTCGGGATCGGCCTGTGCGACGGGCTGCCTGAATGCGACGTGCTTGTCGACGCGCTGTTTGGCAGCGGGCTCTCCCGAGGGCTGGATGACGCTTCGCTGGCGCTGATCGAAACGATGAACGAAAGCCGTGCGTTCAAACTGGCGTGTGACATGCCCAGCGGCCTGCGCGCGGACGGGACGACGGATACCCGCTGTTTCCGCGCCGACCTGACGGTAACGATGGGGGCGCTCAAACGCGGGATGTTCAGCGACGCGGCGAAAGAGGTCGTCGGCGAGATCGTCGTCGCCGACCTCGGTGTCGACCGCAGCCGCTACGAGCGTGATTCGAATTGGAAACTGCTGGAGCGAAGCGACCTGAAACTGCCGCATCGCGAAAGGGCCGATGTGCACAAAGGCAGTTTCGGGCATCTCGGGGTCGTCTGCGGCGAAAAGAGCGGGGCGGCGGTGCTGGCGGGCAGTGCGGCGCTGCAGTTCGGTGCGGGGCTGGTGACGCTGTTGAGC
>JALWNV010000126.1 GCA_027083665.1 Helicobacteraceae bacterium | reverse complement strand
GGAGAAGATCATTCCGAATATCCTTCCGGGCAAGCTCAAGCGCTTCATCGATGACAATACGACACTCGACCAGGAGCAGGCGCTGCTGGATCAGAAGTATGTCATGAACGACAAGCTCACGGTCGCGGAAGCAGTCGCCGAAGAGGCGAAAAAGCATGGCGGTACCTGCGAGATTGTCGAATTCGTCCGCTACGAAGTGGGCGAGGGCATCGAGAAAAAACAAGATGACTTCGCAGCGGAAGTCGCGGCACAGATGTCCTGAAACGGTCGCGGCTATGCCGCACCGGTTTTTTTAAGAACACTTTAGTTTCAATCCGCCACGCTTTCACCATTCACCCTAATCGGAAACTAATCCGAAAACAACTATTATACCGCCATGAAATTGCTTGAAGCCCGTAACCTGTCGCACCATTTCGACTATCCGCTTTTTTCCGATGTTTCGTTGAGCCTCGACGTGCATGAGTCCATTGCGATTATCGGTGTCAGCGGCAGCGGAAAGTCGACGCTGCTGCATATCCTTTCGACGCTCTTGCGTCCTGACAGCGGGACGGTCACTCTCATGGGAAGAAAGATCGAGACTTTGAAAAATCGTGCCCTGGTAAATCTGCGCCGGAACGATCTGGGGATGATTTTCCAGTCGCACTATCTGTTCAAAGGCTTTACCGGCCTGGAAAATCTTGAGGTTGCCGCCATTTTGGCAAACGAGCCGATATCGCAGTCCCTGCTCGAACAGTTGAAAATCGACAAGGTGATCCGTCAAAAAGTCACGGAGCTTTCCGGGGGGCAGCAGCAGCGGGTATCGATCGCCCGGGTATTGACGAAGCAGCCGCGAATTATTTTCGCCGATGAGCCTACCGGCAACCTCGACAGTGAAACGGCGCAGGAAGTGATGCATCTTTTTGAAAGCTATATCGCCCGGCACGAGGCGGGAATGATTCTCGTCACTCATGACGAACCGCTGGCAAGGCGCTGTCAGAAAGTCTATCGCCTCGAAGGGCGGAGGCTTGTGTTGATCAAAGGCCGGGAGTGAAATAGGGTCGACACTCTTTTTTCAGCTGTTCGACGGCCGGGGCATAATCGGCGGCGTCGGAGCACTGCATCATCCCGCCGCGGCGGAACGCTGCGGTGGAAAAAGCATCCGTGAACAGACAGCCTTCTTCCTTGCCCGCCACGGCTATCGAGTAGCCGAGAGCACGGCGGTCTGCCAGGATACAGACATGGAGGTTCCGATAGATCGCCCAGCGCGAGGCGGTCTCTCGCGACGGGGTCATCAAAGTGACGGTTCGTCCTTTGTCTATCCGTTTTTGCAAGGCATGCCGAAGTACACCGTCCTGCAGTGTATCGGTCACGATGGTCAGGGGTCCGGGAGCATGGTGAAACAGTTCACCGATTCGGTGGCGGGCGTCATGCCATTGGTGGGGTATCAAAAAGAGCGTATCGGCATAAAGTGTGGAAGATACCATGAGCAGAATATGCGTTATTTTCATGATGTTTCGCCCCGTTTTTGGTTACAATACTACCACGAAGTTGATAATGAAAGAAGGATGGTCCGGATGACGATCGTGCTGTTGAATACCACGCCCATTGTCCGCAAGCTGGTGCAGAAACTTGCGCAAAGACGGGGAGATACGCTTCTGGATGCGCAGCCCGCCGACGGGTCACCGGCGGATATCGCGGTCGTTGACGACAGTGTCCGGGAGGATTACGACGCCGATACGGCGAAGTCGATCGGCCGATACACACTTTTTATCGGTTCGCGCTTCGACGAGATGCCGCAGGACTACGATGCGGTGCTGGCCAAACCGTTTTTGCCCGATGAGCTGGACCGCGCTCTGGACGATGCGGCGATTGTACTCGCGGCAGATGTGGGGCAGGCGGATATTTTCGATGCGGATGAAGCCGCTTCGTCCTGGGCGGATGAGAACGAGCTTTCCGGCGGGGTGTTCGCCGAGGAGGAGATCGATGAAGTCCGTCAGCTTCTTGACGCCGTCGACGAGGTTTCCGGAGACGAGTCGGTGATCGACGAGAATATCCAGATGTTTGAACAGCGTATCGGCGAAGCGCTGGGTGAGATGGACGAGGAAGAGTGGGATCGGCCGTACGAGGAGATACTGTACGATGCTTCCCCGGCGGGTACGGCGACGCCGGCACCCGAAACGGGTGACCGGTTCGGGGATCTGGATCTGCATGCGCGCGGCGTGGAGGCGCTGCAGGACCTGATGGCCATTCTCAGCGATGAATCGGTGGCCAAAGCGCTCAAATCGATGGGCGTGAGAATCGATATTTCGTTTGGAGAAAAAGCATGAACAAAAACGGCGGAGCGATCCTGGTGCTTTCCGGTCCCAGCGGGGCGGGGAAGAGTTCGCTGATCAACAAGGTCGCCGAGGCGATCGGCCCCTATTATTTTTCCATCTCCACGACGACACGCCCGATGCGTGAAGGCGAAATCGACGGGGTACATTACCATTTCGTCGACGAAGCGACGTTCAAGCGTGAAATCGAAGAGGAGTATTTTCTCGAATATGCCGTTGTGCACGGCAACTATTACGGGACGTCCGTCAAACCGGTCAAAGAGGCCCTCGCCGAAGGAAAACTGGTCATTTTCGATATTGACGTGCAGGGCCACGATGCGGTTCAGCACCGTATGGGGGATATCACGACGTCGGCATTTATCACTACACCGACGCTCAGCGAACTCGAACGCCGTCTGAATGCGCGGGCGACGGACAGCCCGGAGGTGATACGCAACCGGATCGAGATGGCCAAACGCGAGATTCAGCGCATGAGCGAATACGATTTTATCATTATCAATGACGATTTGGATGAAGCGGCCGAGGTGCTCGTTTCCGTCGCCAAAGCGGCGCGGCTCAAAGTGCCGACGCTTCAGATCAACGAGTTCGTGCAGCAGTGGGAAACGCATTGACATTCAGGCGTCCGGGTTTTGGAAGGCAGGAGGAAACCGACTAACCCTTTTCGCTACTTTTTTTCGCTATTATTACAACGCAAAATTATTATCAAGGATTTACCATGGGTATGCCAAGCGGAACTGAACTGCTGTTGATTTTCGGGATTATCGTCCTGCTCTTCGGTGCGAAGAAGATTCCCGATCTTGCCAAAGGCGTCGGAAAAGGGATCAAGAACTTCAAGAACGAAATGAAAGACGATACACCTGAAGAGGTGGCCGCAAACGATGCCCCGAAAAAAGTCGAGGGCACTTCCGAAGTGCAGGGCGGCGAAGCGGCGAACGAGACGCAAAAGCAGGCCTAAGCGGTTTGAAACAGCGAGTATCGGCGCTTTTGCGCGCACAGTTTGAACGCGACGTCGTTCTTGAGAAGCCCAAAGACCGTTCGTTCGGACACTATGCCACACCGATCGCTTTTTCGCTGGCCAAAGAGCTGCGGAAATCGCCGATGGCCATCGCCGACGAACTGGCGGCGGTGTTCGGGGAACACGCTATGTTCTCGTCGGTCGAAGCGACCAAAGGCTATATCAACTTCCGGCTTTCGGAGTCGTTTCTCGGTGAATACGCCGACTGGGCGCTGAAAAATCCGGATGAATTCGGCCGGGCGGACCGCGAGGAGAAAATCCTGCTCGAGTTCGTCAGTGCCAATCCGACGGGACCGCTGCATATCGGGCATGCCCGCGGGGCGGTGTACGGCGATACGCTGCTGCGCCTGGGACGCCGGCTCGGGTATGATATCACGGCGGAATATTACGTCAACGACGCGGGCAACCAGATTGACCTTCTGGGGCTCTCGCTGCAGCTCGAAGGGCAGCATAGTGTGCTGAACATGGAGGTCGAGTGGCCCGAGAAGTACTACCGCGGTGAGTACATGACGGTGCTGGCCGAAGAGGCACTGTCGGTATTCGGCAGCGATATCCTCACAAACCCCGACCGGCAAAAAGAGCTTGCACTCTGGGCAAAAGACCGGGTGATGGAACTGATCGTCTCCGACCTTGCCGAGGCCAATATTCACTTTGATACCTTCGTCAGCGAAGCCTCGCTGTACGACGACTGGGAGCGGGTGATGAAAAAGCTCGGCGAAGGTGTCTACGAAGCGGAAGGGAAACTCTGGCTCCGTTCCTCGGAAAAAGGGGACGAAAAAGACCGTGTCGTCGTCCGCGAGGACGGCCGGCCGACCTATCTCGCCGGCGATATCGTCTACCACAACCGCAAGTTCGAGCAGGGCTTCGATCACTATATCAACATCTGGGGGGCGGACCATCACGGCTATATCGCCCGCGTCAAGGCTGCCGTCGATTTTCTGGGTTACGATCCGGACAGACTGGAGATCCTGCTTTCGCAGATGGTGAGCCTGCTCAAAGACGGCGAACCGTACAAGATGAGCAAACGTGCGGGCAACGTGATCCTGATGAGCGATATTGTCGAGGAGATCGGGGCGGACGCACTGCGCTTCATCTTTGCGAGCAAAAAAAGTGATACGGCACTGGAGTTCGATGTCGAAGTGCTCAAAAAGCAGGACAACTCGAACCCGGTCTACTATATCAACTATGCGCATGCGCGGATTCAGACGATCCTCTCCAAAAGTGCACTGAGCCGGGAGCAGATCATGGCCGCGGAACTGAAAGACCTCAGTGCCGATGCGGATGCGCTGCTGTTTGAAGCGCTGCTGCTGCCCGAGGTGATCGAGGACGCGTTTGCGTCGCGACAGGTACAGAAACTGCCGGACTATCTCAAGTCTCTGGCGGCACGGCTGCACAAATTCTATTATGATGTGCGCATTCTCGGGACGGAGGAAGAAGCGAAGCTTCTGAAACTGTTCATGATGGTCGGCCTTTCCCTCCGTACGGGCCTGTCACTGATGGGTATCACCGCAAAAGACCGTATGACCGCTGACGAAAAATAGGCTCTATTCCGGCGCCGAGACGCCTTCGGGCAGCTTCCGCGGCGAACGGATGCGGATGCGCTTATGCCGTCCGAGTTCCCCCGAAACGATTTGCACATCCCCTTTGGCGACCTTGCACATTTTCGACAGCAGTGCTATGATATGT
>JALWNV010000125.1 GCA_027083665.1 Helicobacteraceae bacterium | reverse complement strand
AAGCCCATCGAGATCTACAGCGTCGACGAGAACAACCAGACCCATTACGACAAGAGCACACTTATCGAAACCGTCGCGGTCAATGAACGAAAAGATATTTTGGTCGATGCCGTCATACGCGGCGACCTGTTCGACGCAATCGCTTCCGCCGTCATCAAAAACCCGGATCTGAAACCGGAAATCCGTTTCACCGTCGGCGGCATCGAGGAGTCGTCGACACAGGATCCGGACAGGAACCATGCTGCTGTAAGAGTGAAATTCGCCCCCGTCACACTTGACCTTTCCGCCATAGACAACACACACGACCGTATCGCCCCCGCACTGAGCAACTACCGGTACACGCTGGGCGACTACCTCAAGGATATCGAATCAATCGGTTCGACAGGAAACGGCGGATCGTCGGGAGGGCTGGACCTTTTCCATACCGATCTGGACCTGATAGACGATCCTGTCGACGACATCTACCTGACACCGCCCTCCTTTGTCGGTTTTGACGATGGGATCATCAAGGTCGAACCCGAAACAATCTCTCCCGATTTCGAGCTTGTAAAGCAGACCACTCTGCCGAAACTGAAAGAAGAAGAGGACCCTATCGACAAAATCTCCGTGAACACCGACAAGCTTTCACAGCTCTCGATGACCGGTATCAACGCGAATATGCTGCCGGGCAACCCGGAAGATCTCGCCAACGAATCCGTCAACGAAAAGGTTTTCAGAAAAGAATACAGCCTGCAAACATATGGTAACGATTACCTCGGTCTTAAAGGTACCGTTTCCGGCGAAGCGCGATTCGACCGTTACGGCGCGATGTTTCTCGCGGATATGGATGTACAGGCTTACATCAAAAATGATTGGTACCAGATCGCAGGCGCGGAAGCCACCATGGGTTTCATGCCGGGTGATTTCAAACACTGCGGCTTCAGTTTCACGTTTTTCATTGAAAATGAAGCGGTTTTTACAGAGGACTACAATGTTGCCGATCAGCGGCACATGACAAACTCTCTCGAGGAAGACTATCAGCGCAGAGTCAAAGAGAATCTTCAGAAGCTGTCAGGAATCGACGACGGTCTTCTGTACGTCAAAGGAGACACGTGGTATCGCAACGCCCATGAAGAGAGCGGCAATACGACCGTTGGCGGCATTCCCGTGACTTACACAATCGGGGCGGACGGTACATTCGGCCTCCGTGACGAACTCAAGCTCGAAAGCATCACCAGAATAAGTGCCAATCTAGTGCCCTACGCTACATTCACAGTTTACGGACACGGCGGTGTCGGCGTTGATTTTCACGGTTTCGGTGCCAGCGCAGGGGTCGAAGGGTCACTCAATTTGGTGGACGAACAACTGGTTTGTAGCGGTGGAGCAGGGCTGAAATATGTCGATGACGATCAATCTGTACTCAGCTTTATCGGAGAGCTTCATGAATTGATCACCAACACTTACGTCCCGCCGTCGGGTCGCATCGGCCTTTACGCCAAAGCGACCGGACTCGGGAAAGCCACCTATACGCTGTGGAGTATGGAATCGGATCCTATTTACGAGGTGCTTCTCTTTAAACATCAAACCCTTTTCCGTGTCGATCTGCAATGAAGAAAATATTTTTTCTGATGCCGCTGGTGATCGCAGCGGTATGGGTCGGCACCGACCGCTTCGTACCAAACAGGCAGAAGGGTGATATTGGCAGACTATCATTTTGCAAACGCTATACATATCCTCTCGAACAGCACAATGTGTACGACTTTTCCACACGCAATCAGCTCCGGTTCGATGTGGCGGACAGCACAAAGGATACGGCTACCTCGATCGACGGGCGGCTCAATGTCCGATTCATCCGCCGCAACCGAAACGGAACAGCCCTCGCAATACTCCAGTTCTCGCACCTCACTCTCCATCTCGAGGACCCCGCGGTCGAACAGGTACTGAAACACATCTATTCCCGGCCGTTCATCACAGTTTTCACACCGGAGGGGCGTATATTGCACAGCTATTTCAAGGGCAGAGATTCCGATTCCGCCGGCATCGAAGAACTGCTCGATGCTATACAAATCGTCCTCCGGAACCAACCCCGTTACCGTATACTGGAGCAGACACGTGACGGAAACGTCAGCGCTTCCTATTTGCGAATCGCCAATCGGGTACGTAAACGCCGTGAAGGCTATTATCAAAGCGATCGGCGGAAAAGCGATAAAGTCATTATCCGCTCCGAGATCAATGCAACCGTCGACTGCGACTGGATCGAGACGCTGCATCTAAGAGAAAAGGTTGCGATCTATACAGATAAGAAAAAAGTAATCGAAAGCCGCTATGTCGTTTCATTGAAAAAAAGTGACGTATCGGCGGATCCAACACTTGAGGTATGGCGGTTTAACGGCGATATCGACTATCTTGTCGAACAGTTTCGCCATGACGAAAACATAAGTTATCTCGAAGAATACAGTCAAAAAGCCGCGAAACGATACATCGAAAAAGAGGGGATTTCGCTCGGCTCTTTGCTGATGAGCGTCCGGCCGGACGACCCGAACAGCCTCGCAAGGCTTGCCGGTTATCTCAAACTCTATCCGAAAACAGCCGATCAGCTTTTGCCGGTGATAAAAGACGCCGGCAACGAACTCGCCGCGGCGCTCATCAGCGTTCTGCAGCGCGCCGGGACCCCACAGGCACAGCAATCGTTGCAAACGATAGCGGATTCGGACGACTATACGGAGATCAACCGTGTCCGTGCCCTGATTTCGCTTGGCGGAATCGATCATCCTACGGCGCAAAGCGTGGTATTCCTGCAGGAGACCTCCGGCCGTCGGGAGACAGCACAGCAGCGGACATTTTCAAACGTTGCATTACTGAGTTTGGGCAGAATCGCCCCGAAGCAAAAAGACAGCAGCACGATTCGCCGAATACTGATCGACACTTTTAACGAAAGCGTCGGCGACCCCTCGGAACAAAAAACGGTACTGTTGAGCATGAAAAACGCCGGAGCCGAACAGTTTGTTTCCGAAATAGCCGAAGCGCTGGAGAGTCCGGATTATGAGGTCAAAGCCGCCGCAATCAAAGCGTCCGAGCACATGAATACGCCGGAGATCAGAACAAAACTGCTTTCAATGTTCAATACTGAAGAAGACCTTTTGGTACGCCGGCGACTGGCCAAAGCGCTACTGACGATGGAACCGGACGGCGCTCTGATAAAAAAAGCCGGAGTGAATGCCCTGCGTGATCGCGATCCGGTCGTCAGAAACACATTGATAAAATACCTGTACCGATACAAGAAGCGTTACCCGGAGAATGTACAGATACTGAAGCAACTGCGCCGAAGTGAAAAAGATGCCGCTAACCAAAGACTCCTGATCGAAAAAGGGTTCTAAAACACTTTCGGACTCCGCGGATCTCCCGAAGCGGCCGTTGCTTTCAACACATTGTTGTAAAATACGCTTTAAAAAAAGAGTAGCATGGCCCTGATCGATCTGCACGGTATCTGCAAAAACTACGAAGCGCAAAAGATTCTGGAGAACGTCGACTTTCACGTGGACGAAGGCGAACGCATCGTCATCGTCGGCAAAAACGGCAGCGGCAAATCGACGCTGATGAAGATCGTCGCGGGGACGCTGGAGTACGACGAAGGCGAACGCATCACGCGCCAGAACCTCCAGATACGGATGCTCTCGCAGGTCCCGCGTTTCGAGCCCGGACACAACGTGCGCGAAGCGATCGAACACGGACTGGCCGAGCTCAAGGAGGCCCTGGCGCGTTTCGATGCCCTCTCGGTCGAGATGGCCGAAGATTTCGAGAATCCGCAGCTGCTCAAAGAACACGCCGGGCTCTCCGCCTTTCTCGACCACCACAGCGCCTGGAACCTCGACGACAAGATCGAACGGGTACTGCAGCATTTCCGGCTCAAGGCGTACGAACACAAGAACGTCGAACTGCTCAGCGGGGGCGAACAGCGCCGCGTCGCCCTGGCGTCGCTGCTGCTGCAAAAGCCCGACATCCTGCTGCTGGACGAACCGACCAACCACCTCGATGTCTATATGGTCGAATTTCTCGAAGAGCTGATCCTCAAAGAGAAGTTCACCCTCGTCTTCATCTCGCACGACCGCTACTTCATCGACCGCATCGCCACGAAAACCGTCGAGGTCGAGGAGGCGCACCTGCGCGAGTTCAAAGGCGGCTACAGCAGCTATCTCGTGCAAAAAGAGCAGATCATGCGCACCATGGCCAAACAGCATGAAAACCTGCTGCGGCTGCTGCGCGCGGAGAATGAATGGTACGCCCGCGGCGTGCGTGCGCGGCTCAAACGCAACGAAGGGCGCAAGGAACGGCTGATGCAGCTGCGCGAAGCGGCCAAGACCAATCCCGCCCGCATCCGCAAGATGAAGGTCGAACTCGACCGCGAAGCCAAGCACTTCAACCGCGACAAGAGCGTCAACAAACAGAAGATGCTTTTCGAGATCGAACACCTGAACCTGACCCTCGGCGACAAGGTCCTCGTCAAAGACTTCAGCACCCGTATCCTGCAGCGCGACGTCATCGCCGTCGTCGGCCCCAACGGCAGCGGCAAGTCCACCCTGCTGCGTGCCCTGCTCGGACGCCTCAAACCCACCGCCGGCAGGATCAAACAGGGCGATTTCTCCATCGGCTATTTCGACCAGCACCGCGAAATGCTCGACGACGACAAGAACCTCATCGAGACCTTCTGCCCCAACGGCGGCGACCGCGTCGAGGTGCAGGGCAAGAACATGCACGTCTACGGCTACCTCAAGAACTTCCTCTTCCCGCGCGAGTTTCTCGACAAGAAGATCGGCGTGCTTAGCGGCGGGGAGAAAAACCGCGTGGCGCTGGCGCTGCTGTTTACGAAAAAGGTCGACTGCCTTATCCTCGACGAACCCACCAACGACCTCGACATCCCGACCATCAATATCCTCGAAGAGAAGCTCATGAGCTTCGGCGGGGCGGTCATCCTCGTCAGCCACGACCGCTATTTCGTCGACAAGATCGCGAAAAAGCTCTTCGTGTTCAAAGGCGACGGCACGGTCGAGGAG
>JALWNV010000124.1 GCA_027083665.1 Helicobacteraceae bacterium | reverse complement strand
GCAGGGCGGGCACCATGTCGCGAAAATATCGTAGACGACGACCGGCTCGGCGACTCCGTCGGTCACAAAGTTGGGCCCCTCTTTGGTGACGGTTATCGGCTTGCCATCGAGCGAAACCAGGCGGTACTGCGTTTTGGCGATCAGCGCGTTGGCGCTTTCGTCGGGCTGTTTTTGTTTCGAATCGCTGCAGCCGCTCAAAGCGATCAGGGCGATGAATGTTGTAATCGCGAGTGTTTTTAACATGAATGACAGACCTGTTTTTATAGAATTAACGCAATTATACTCAAAGAGTGTATGAAAAGGCCTTTGTTAAAGAGGACAATATGACAAAACCCGAATTTCGGCACTATTGCCTGCAAAAGCTGCGCAGTGTCGCCGCGCACAGCCGCTTCAAGCGCAACAAAATGCTTAACCGCCGTCTGTTCGAGTGCATTGCGGCATCGAAAGCACGCAGTGTCCTGCTTTTCTGGCCGCTGGATTCGGAACCCGACGTCCGTGAGGTGATCCGTCGCCTTCGGGCCGGGGGAGTGGCGGTATACCTGCCTTTTATGGAAGGTGCAAGCTTTCGGATGGTACCATTTAGATACCCGTTGGAACGTAAAAAATTTGGAATATTCGAACCGGGTAATAGCCACAAAAATATCAAAAAAATAGATTTAGCTGTTGTGCCGGCAGTCGGAGTGGACGCACAGGCACGCCGCATCGGATTCGGCAAAGGGATGTACGACCGTTTCTTCGCCGCATTGAAAAAAAAACCGGTAACGATCTTCGTGCAGCTCGAAGGCTGCACGACACAGGAAAAGATTTGCGATGATTACGATGTATCGGCAGATGTGCTGTTGACGCCCACGGACTGCTTCAAAGCAGCGGGGATAACATATGATAAACGAAATACTCTCAGGCGGTGTAATCGCCACGGTTAGCGGGGTGATGGGGTTTTTGATCGCCAAGAAACTTTCCAATGCCCACCTCGATTTTTATACGGAACAGGCCAAGGCCAAGGCCCGCACGATCGAAAAGGAAGCGGAGGCGCTGCTGAGCGCATCGGCGGAAAAAGCGCGTTTGACGCAGGAACGGGCACAGTTGCGGTACGAGGACGCTGTCCGGCGTGCCGAGCAGGATCTCGCCGAACGCGAAAGCGACATGCTGCGGCGCGAGAAGGACCTCGAACGTTTTTTGCGGCAGGAGCGGGAAGCGATTGAGCATGAGCGCAAGGTTGCCCGGAGCAAGCGTCTGGCCGTCGAGCGGCAGGAGAAGGCGCTGCGGCAGCTCAAAAGCGATTACGAGCACCGGCTCGACGAGGCGATGCGCGCCGTCGAGCGCAGTGCCGGGATGACAAAAGAGCAGGCCAAAGCGCTGCTGCTGCGGCAGGTCGAAGAGCGCGCCCGCGATGAAGTGGCCCATATTGTCCGCCGGTACGAGAACGAGGCGAGAGAAGAGGCCGAACGCAGAGCGAACTTTTTGCTGGCGCAGGCGACGAGCCGCTATGCGGGAACCTTCGCTTCCGAGCGTCTGATCAATGTGGTTCACCTTGAAGACGACGAGCTCAAGGGGCGTATCATCGGAAAAGAGGGACGCAATATCAAGACGCTCGAAATGGTACTCGGCGTCGATATCATCATCGACGAGACGCCCCGGGAAATTGTCGTCAGCAGTTTCAATCTCTATCGGCGCGCGATCGCGACACGGACGATCGAGCTGTTGATCGAAGACGGGCGGATTCAGCCGGCACGGATCGAGGAGATTCATGCCAAGGTCGTCGCCGAGTTCGAAGAGAAGGTGCTTCATGAAGGCGAGGAGATTGTTTTCGAAACCGGGACGGGGGCGATGCATCCGGAACTGATGAAGCTGCTCGGGCGGCTGCGCTACCGTGCGAGTTACGGTCAAAACGCGCTGGCCCATACCCTGGAGGTCGCCCATATGGCGGGAATTATCGCCGCGGAACTCGGGGGCGATCCGAAGCTGGCCAAACGGGCGGGACTGCTGCACGATATCGGGAAAGCGCTGACGCATGAACACGAGGGCAATCATGTCGATCTGGGGGCGGAGGTCTGCCGACGTTACGATGAAGATCCGGTTGTCATCAACGCGATTTACGCACACCACGGGCAGCAGGAGATGGATTCCATCGAATGTGCCGCGGTCTGCGCGGCCGATGCCCTTTCCGCGGCCCGTCCCGGCGCGCGCCGGGAAGTACTGGAGAGTTTCCTCAAGCGGGTTACCGAGATCGAAGAGATTGCATCTCGCCATGCCGGGGTCAAGCAGGCATACGCCATCAATGCGGGGCGTGAAGTCCGCGTCATCGTCAATGCGGAACTGGTGACCGATGACGAAGCGGTGTTGCTGGCCAAAGAGATCGCCGAGGGAATCGAACAGAGTGTGAACTATCCCGGTGAGATCAAAGTCAATGTCATCCGTGAAAGCCGGGCGGTCGAATATGCGCGTTAGTC
Source organism: Helicobacteraceae bacterium (assembly GCA_027083665.1). Lineage (GTDB taxonomy): Bacteria > Campylobacterota > Campylobacteria > Campylobacterales > Sulfurimonadaceae > Thiomicrolovo. The sequence continues at coordinate 2,601 of JALWNV010000124.1, read as the reverse complement.
CGGAACGCTATTCGCCCTCGATGCGAAGACGGTAAGGAATGTCATAAAATTGTAACATTGTTCTATTATAATATCGAATGACAACAGAAAAATCCGTGATGCAAAAAAAGCGGTAACCGATCCGTGTCTTTTGACTGCCGTATCCGGAAAGAGGAGAACGAACAATGAATAAAACCGAAACGCTTGATCAGCTCAGTGCCGCAAAAAAAGCACATATCAAATGGGTCAACCGTGCAAAATCGCTCGTCGAAGGGATTCCCGTAGAAAAAGACGCGATTCCCGTCGACAGTACCGAATGCCAGTTCGGGACATGGTTCTACGGGGAGGGGCAGAAGCTGTATGCCATGTCGAGCATGGACTGCCTCGAGATTATCGAAAACCTGCATTTTCAGCTGCATGATATCTATATGAAGATATTCAAACTCTATTTCGGCGAGACGAACCGTTCATTTTTTTCCAAACTGTTCAAAATGAAGAAGAAAGTTTCCGATCAGGAAAAGGAGATGGCGAAAGAGTATTTTGCCAAGCTGCAGGAAGTTTCAAAGGAACTGCTCGATGAGATCGGAAAGCTTGAGCGCCGGCTGCATGCCATGCCCCAAAGCTCCTTTGAAGAGAAGTAGCGCTTTCAAGACCGCTTCTTATCGTTGCACTTCGACGACGACAGCGCCCCGCAGATCCCCCATTTTGTAGTGCATCGCCCGATCGTCCGGATAGAGCGATTTGATTGCGCTGTAGAGCGCCGGATCGCTTTTTTGCACATCTCCGTGGCATTTGAGGCAGACACCTTTTGCGATGACAAGCGGTTTGTAGTACCGGTAGGTTCCGTTTCCGAGGTTCTGTACAAGTGCGTCAGGCATTTCGATGCCGTTTTTTTTCATCTGATCGAAAATCTGCAAGACGGCGGTTTCTCCGGCATCGGGAGCATTCTGCGGATTGCGGTAGCGGCGGCTGATGCGTTTGACGGAGATTCGGCTTCCGAGTGATGCATCGACCTTTTCGGTCAGGGAATAGGCATTGCCGGAACAAAACCGCAGCGCCGCTTCCGGTCCGCCGGCTTTGAGGTGTTTTTTGAGATTGCCGCCGAGCGTTTTGAGCAGTTGCTGCGAAGCCGCTTTACCGATCTCTTTAACGGAATCCGATTCCTTGTCTACGGCTGAAGAGGGTGCGGCCAGCAAAACACCGGCAGATACGAATGCGGCAAATACTGTTTTTTTCATTGATCTTCTCCGATTGCTGTGATTGCCGTAATCATACCGAATGAAAATTATTCCGTCCTCACGACGTGAGGAAAAATACGGAGCTTAAGCTTGCCGCTATACCTCGTCTTCGTTGATATCGGAGTCGTCGTACGGATCCATATGGATGATGATGTGGACATTGTCGTCCGCGAAGAGCTTTTTGATCTCCGCTTCGATCTGATCACTGATGCGATGTGCGTCGTAAAGAGAGATGTCGAGAGTGAATACGATATGGACCGAGATGAAAATATCGCTTCCGGCACGGCGGGTCTTGAGAAAATGCCAGCCCGTAATGTCGCGGTGTGCGTTGAGCAGGTTTTCGATTTTTTCGATCTCTTCGCGCTCGAGTGCGACATCGAGCAGCATCAGTATCCCTTCTTTAAGGATGGGATAGGCCGACCAGATCATATAGACGGCGATCAGCACACCGAGAATGGGGTCGATAACCTCGATACCGCTGTAGCGGATGACGAGCAGCGAGACGAGGATGGCCCCGTTGGTAAAGAGGTCGGTTTTGTAGTGTAGCGCGTCGGCGCGGATGACGAGGTTGTTGTTCTTTTTGGCGACGTATTGCAGAAAAAGAACAAGCAGGCCGGTCAGGACGATCGAAATACCCATAACGATAATGGATGCCTGCATGTAATCGATGGGACGGGGGGTGAGGAACTTCATGACAGCGTTGTAGAGGATGAACAGTGCCGACATGGAGATGATGCTGCCTTCGATGACGGCGGCGAGTGCTTCGAGCTTGCCGCGTCCGAAGTTGAACGTCTCGTCCGCTTTGCGCTCGGACTGGTGCAGGGCGAAGTAGTTGAAGACCGAGACGAGCAGGTCGAGTAAAGAGTCGATGGCCGAGGCCAAAACGGCGATGGAACCGCTCATAACGCCGATGACGAGCTTGAGTGTTACGAGGACGGCAGCGGTGGAGCTTGAGATCAGGGTGGCTTTTTTTTCGATTCGCATGAGGGGGATTTTAGCCAAAGATGGCTAAAATAAGCGTCATATCGGTACGAAAGTATCAACATCAAGAGGAGAACCCATGCAATTACCGCAGATTCCGAGTCAATTCGACTTGTTAAACCAAATCCATCTACCGTTCGAGGTGCCGCTGCTCGTCCACCCGATTGTCGTCCATTTCGCCGTCGTCCTGCCGGTGATCGTGCTGCTGCTCGAACTGGCGAACCTCGCGTTCAAACGCCGTGCGGTCAGCGTAACCTCCCTGAGTCTGCTGCTGCTGGCGGTCGTCGTTTATATCGCGGCGTTCTTTACCGGAAAAGCGGACGGGTCGGAAGCGTGGCCGATGCTCGGCGACGACGCGCAGGCGGAACTGAAACTGCACAAACTGATCGGAACCTATCTGGTA
>JALWNV010000123.1 GCA_027083665.1 Helicobacteraceae bacterium | reverse complement strand
AAAGATACCCGTGCGTGCATCAACGCCATTCTCGACGGTTCTATCAACGACTGCGAATTCGACACGACCAAGACGTTCCGCCTGCAGGTGCCGAAGACGCTCGGCGATATCGATCCGAAAGTCCTCAACCCGCGAAACGCCTGGGAAAACAAAGCGGAGTTTGACGCCGCGCGCGACCGTCTGGCCAATATGTTCATCGACAATTTCCTGAAGTATCAGGACACCGACAGCGAGTTCGACTACTCCGAAGCCGGTCCGAAAATCGGATCGTAAAAGCTGTAGCTTCGGCGCATTTTGCACTGAAGCTCACCGCTCAACGCACTCCAGTGCGCCTTCGGGTTCCCTTCAGCACAATCTACACCGAATCTGAAGCTTTTGGAAGAAAAATACACCAATAATGGATAGTTTATGCAAGACATGCTCACCAATCTGACGACCTACGGTTATATCGCGCTGTTTCTCTATTCGCTCGGCGGCGGTTTCGTCGGTCTGATGGCCGCGGGTGTGCTCTCTTATATGGGAAAGATGGATCTGGCGACGTCGATGGCCGTAGCGTTTGTCGCGAATTTTCTGGGGGATACGCTGCTGTTCTATCTGGCGCGCTACCACAAGCACGATGTCCTGAAATATTTTCACAAACACCGCCGCAAACTCGCACTGTCGCACATGCTGATGAAAAAGCACGGCAGCTGGATCATTTTTATGCAGAAGTTCGTCTACGGTATCAAGACGCTGATCCCGCTGGCCATCGGCATCACCAAATACGACTTTATCAAGTTCAGTATTCTCAATTTCCTCGCAGCCATCCTCTGGACGCTGGTGGTCGGTATCGGCAGCTATCTGGCCGGAAAACCGATCATGAAGGTCTACGAAACGATCGCCGAGCGTCCCTATATCGCCCCGATCGTTCTCGTCGTGCTCGCAGGGCTGATCTGGCTCTACCTTTCGAAGGCTTCGAAAAAGCCGCAGAGTTGACGCGCATAGGGAAGTCGCAAGTCTTCATTTTAAGGCTTTCTTCAGTGTGATTGATCATGCTACTATTCACTATTCACTATTCACTATTCACTCATAACTGCTTGATCTTCGCGATCTCGTCGCGCAGCCGTGCGGCCTCTTCGAACTCCAGTTTCTTCGCGGCTTCTTTCATTTTCCGGTTGAGTTCGGCAAGGATTTTTTTGCGTTCGCTTGCGGGCAGTTTTTCCATCTTTTTGCGTTTGCTGTAAAGCTCGCCGGTCTCTTCGAGTTTGAGGTTTTCGTCGAGTTTGCGTTTGACGGTGGTCGGTGTGATACCGTGGGCTTTGTTGTAGGCCGTCTGCTTTTCCCGGCGCGCATTGGTCGTATCGATGGCGGCCTGCATCGAGCGGGTGATCTTTTTGGCGTAGAGGATGACCCGGCCCTCGGCGTTGCGCGCGGCGCGTCCGATGGTCTGGATCAGTGCCGTTTCCGAGCGCAAAAAGCCCTCCTTGTCCGCATCGAGGATGGCGACAAGGCTTACTTCGGGAAGGTCGAGGCCTTCGCGAAGCAGGTTGATACCGACAAGGACGTCGAATTCGCCCAGCCGCAGACCCCGGATGATCTGGTTGCGCTCGATGGCGTCAATATCCGAATGCATGTACTGGACTTTGATCCCGAGATCCGCAAGGTAGGCAGTAAGCGATTCGGCCATTTTTTTCGTCAGTACCGTCACCAGTACCCGGTCGCCTTTGCCGACGGTTTTTTTGATTTCGTCATGCAGATCCTCGACCTGGTTCTCTGAATCCTTGATGATGATTTCGGGGTCGAGCAAGCCGGTCGGACGGATGATCTGCTCGGCCTTGACGGCACTGAGCCCGAGCTCAGTTTCGGCGGGGGTGGCGGAGACAAAAAGGTAGTGCGGTGCCTTGTCGATGAACTCCTCGTATTTGAGCGGGCGGTTGTCCAGGGCGCTCGGCAGCCGGAAGCCGTACTCGACGAGCACTTCCTTCCGGCTGCGGTCGCCGGCGTACATTCCGCGAAACTGCGGCAGCGAGACGTGCGACTCGTCGACGATGATCATGTAATTATCGTGGTTGAGGGCGAAATAGTCCAGCAGGGTGTAGGGGGCTTCGCCGGGTTTTTTGCCCGTAAGATGGCGCGAGTAGTTTTCGATGCCTTTGCACATACCGACGGTCTCGAGCATCTCGAGGTCGAATTCGGTGCGCTGTTTGAGCCGCTGCGCCTCGACAAGTTTGTTCATACCCAGAAATTCATCCAGCCGGTCATCGAGTTCTTCCTCGATGCTTTTGATGGCACGCGCGAGCTTCTCCTGTCCGACGGTGAACTGGCTGGTGGCGTAGACGGTGACTTTTTCTTTGGTTTCGAGCTTTTTGTTGGCGAGTACTTCGAAGGTATAGATCGCTTCGATCTCGTCGCCGAAAAACTCCAGCCGGATCGCTTCGTCCTCGAGGTAGGGCGGAAAGATGTCGAGCACGTCGCCGCTGACACGAAGGTGTCCGCTGTCGAAATACGTGTCGTTGCGGGTATAGCCCATCTCGACGAGGCGCAGCAGCAGTTCTTTTTGTCCGATCTCCATGCCGACTTCGAGTACCTGTACCATTTTCGCATACTCTTCAGGATCCCCCAGACCGTAGTTGGCCGAGACCGAAGCGATGACGATGACGTCGTCGTAACTGAGCAGGTTCGCCGTCGCCGAGAGCCGCAGGCGTTCGAGCTCGTCGTTGATGGAACTGTCTTTTTCGATGAAAAGGTCCTGACGCGGAATATAGGCTTCGGGTTGGTAGTAGTCGTAGTAGCTGATGAAATACTCGACGTGATTGTTGGGAAAAAAAGCCTTGAATTCGCTGTAGAGTTGCGCGGCGAGGGTTTTGTTGTGCGTCATGACGATGGTGGGCAGCTGCGTTTTTTCGATCACCTTCGCCATCGTGTAGGTCTTTCCGCTGCCGGTGACCCCTTCGAGGGTCTGGTACCGGTTACCCGCTTTGACGCTGCCTGCGAGGGTTTCGATCGCCGCCGGCTGATCTCCCGCCGGGGCATATTCTGTGACGACTTCGAATTTTTCCACTGTTTTCCCCTTGGCGGTATGCATGCCCTTATCTCTTTATGATAGAATTATATCCAAGAGAGACCTCCGTTCTTGCAAGGGAGGCAAAATGACAACCAGGATAATGAAAAATGATGCAAAATCAGCAACCTCAGAGTGTACTAGACAAACTCGGCGGCAAGGTGTCGCAGATCATGGCGCAGCTCCAGGCGCTCAAAGAGGAAAACGAAGTCCTCAAAAACGATTTGATGAATCAAAAAGCGCAGAATGAAGCCTACCGGGCCCGGATCGAGCGACTCGAAGCCGATAACGCCGCCAAAGAGCGCGAGATCGAGGAGATTGTCAATAAGATCGAAAGTATCTTGGGGTAAAACATGCGCCTGAGCCAGGAAGAGATCGAAGCGATACGCCGCAGTTTTGCAGAAACGTTCGAAAGCGGTGCGCTCTATCTCTTTGGCAGCCGGGTGGATGATGCGCGAAAAGGCGGAGATATCGATCTGTATATCGTTCCGAGTGGTGAAGAAGATCTGGCGATGAAAAAGATCGCTTTTTTAGTGAATTTGAAAAATCGCATCGGAGAGCAGAAGATTGATGTCGTGATCGATCGCCATAAAAACAGAGCGATCGACAGGGCCGCCAGGCAGGAAGGTATTTTGTTGTGGAGCGCTTGATTTACCTTTTTGAAACGATCGAAGCGCTTTTTAAAAGCTGTGATATTGATTATGAAGCTTTGCGAGAATTAGACCAAGATGCAGCGCTTTTTACCGATTATGAAAAGCAGCGGATCGTCAACAGCTTTCTTTTCAACTATAGGAAAATACAGGATAAAATCGGTGCGAAGCTTTTCAAAAGCGTTCTTTTCGAGCTTAGAGAGATCGATGACGATGCAATCCGTATGAAAGATATTCTGAATCGGCTTGAAAAGCTGGGACTTATCGAAGGGGCTTCGCAGTGGGATGCATTGCGTGAAATCCGAAACGCGATCGCCCATGAATATCCTCTGGATATGGAAGAACGGCTGGAAAATATTTCGATGGCGATGAATGGATATGTTAGTTTGAAACAGATGTATGCGAACCTCAGACGTGCGGCAGATACGGCATGAGCAAAAAAGTCTCTCTCACCGTCAACCGCAGCCGCTTCAATCTCGAACTTGACGATGCTTTTGCGGAATACCTGCTCGCGCAGCTTGAACAAGACTTCAAACTCGACGGAAACAACGATATCAAGCTGCTGTTGCAGGCGTATGTCAAAAAGAACTTTGAATGTTTCGAACAGGAAAACGAGATTGCCCGGCTGATCGACAAGATAGATCGGAACGTCAAGTAGCCTATGATGAAAGGGATCATTCTTGCAGGCGGCAGCGGGACTCGTCTTTATCCCGTCACCCACGCGGTTTCCAAGCAGCTGCTTCCTGTTTACGACAAGCCGATGATTTACTATCCGCTGTCGGTTCTGATGCTTGCGGGAATCAGGGAGATATTAATCATCTCCACGCCGGAGGATCTGCCGAGGTTTCAGAAGCTGCTGGAAGACGGGAAGCAGTGGGGGATGCATTTTTCCTACGCTCCGCAATCCCGGCCGGAAGGGCTGGCACAGGCTTTTATCATCGCCGAGCCGTTTATCGGTGCCGATCCGGTCTGCCTGATACTGGGAGACAATATCTTTTACGGGCCGGGGCTTTCGCCGCTGGTGCAAAAAGCGGCGAAGCTGGAATCAGGTGCCGTGGTCTTCGGCTATCAGGTCAAGGATCCCGAACGTTTCGGCGTGATTGAGTTCGACGAGAACAAAAAAGTCGTTTCGATCGAGGAGAAACCCGGGGAACCGCGTTCGAATTTCGCGGTTACGGGACTCTATTTTTACGATAACAGTGTCGTCGGGATCGCAAAAGGTGTGGTACCGTCCGCACGGGGCGAGCTGGAGATTACGGATATCAACAACGCCTATCTCGAACGCGGGACGTTGAAAGTCGAGCTGCTGCGACGCGGATTTGCATGGCTTGATACGGGAACGCATGAAAGCTTGTTGGCGGCGGGTCAGTTTGTGCAGACGATCGAGCAG
>JALWNV010000122.1 GCA_027083665.1 Helicobacteraceae bacterium | reverse complement strand
GACAAGCCATACTTCACTCCGAACGTCGATTGCGGCGACTATGTCGTCATCATCAACGCTTCGAAAGCCAAGTTCAACGGCGCGGGTAAGATCGCGGACAAAGAGTATTTCTCGCACAGCGGTTACTTCGGCAGTACCAAAAGCGTCAAAATGACCGAGCTGCTCGAAAAGAACCCGGAAAAACTCTACAAGCTGGCAACCCGCGGTATGCTTCCGAAAACGAAGCTTGGCCGCGCAATGCTGAAAAAACTCAAAGTCTATGCAGGTGCGGAGCATCCGCATTCGGCACAACTCGCTAAGTAAGGAACCTGAACATGGCAAAAATTTACGCAACAGGACGCCGCAAGTCCTCCGTCGCAAAAGTATGGCTGACTCCGGGTACCGGCAAGATCACCGTGAACGGTCTTTCACTGGACGCATGGCTTGGCGGTCTCGAAGCGAAGAAACTCCGTGTCAAGCAGCCGCTGACACTGACCAAGCAGGACACCTCCGTCGATATCGTCGCGACGACGCTCGGCGGCGGCTTCGGCGGCCAGGCCGACGCCCTTCGCCACGGGATTTCCCGTGCGCTGGTCAAATTCGACGAATCCTTCCGTGCCGTTCTCAAGCCCGAAGGTATGATGACACGCGATTCGCGTGTCGTCGAACGTAAGAAACCGGGCAAGCGCAAAGCGCGCCGCTCGCCTCAGTTCTCGAAACGTTAACCGTTTCGTCCCCGTTTCGGGGGCAACCTCTACTTTTTCAAACATTTCTGCATAAAACATTCAAATAAATTTATTTTTCACTCTGCGCTGATTTTGATAAAATCCCGTTATATTTTTTGTTCAGGTTGCTTTAATGAAGAAAAGTGTTTTCCTCCTATCCGTCGTCACGGCGATGACACTCAGTGCCGCAAGCAGCATTGCCTCGGCGTTTGCCGAGGGCAAAGCCTACGGCAATATCAAATATTACTTCATCGAGACGAATAAAGATGACGGCGCCGGAACAACCTCTTCGGCCCATGCCAATACGGCAGGCGGTCAGCTGGGGTATGAGACGGCGATGTTTTACGGGGTGAAGCTCGGCGCGACATTCATGACGACGAACCCTTTCGCCCTGCCCAATGTGGTGGATACTTCCGTCATCGGCAAGGACAACGGTGTCCGCGGCGGGGATGCGAAGCAGGGCTTTTCCGTTCTCGGGGAAGCCTATATGGCATACCGTCGCGACTTTTTCAGCCTCTGGTACGGCCGAAAAAAGGTGAATACGCCGCTGATTCATACCAAAGAGGTCCGTCTGCTCCCATCGACGGTGCAGGGAGCGATGGCGGATATCTCCCTCGCCGATGTGCATATCGACGCCGGCTATTTCGATCGTTTCAAACAGCGTACTTCCGATGATTTTATCAATATTGTCGAGCATGCTCTGGGCGGCGATACGGAGGCCGTAACGGGCCATACGTCGGGCTATGTCATACCGGTGAGTGTCGTCTACGATAACAAGTCCCTGCAACTGCAGGCGTACGACTACTACAGTGCCGATTTCATGAACAGCGTCTACCTCGCTGCGAAGTACAAGTTTAAAACCGCCGGTTTCGGATTCTGTCTCGGAGCGCAATACATCAACCAGAAGAGTGTCGGCAATGCAGACGACAATCTCGGCAAGAGCGGTTCGATCACAGGCGGCAAGACGCTCAACGCCAATGCATTCGGATTCAAGGCGGCGATGAAGCAGAACGAAACATCGCTTTATGCCGCCTATACGAACGTACTGCGAAGTGAAAACGATCATGATTCGCTCGTGCTGCCGTGGGACGGGACACCGCTGTTTACGAATATGATCACCTCCAACGACCTTTTCCAGTCTCTGTACGGCAAGGCGTTCAAGGCGGACAGCGCCTATATCGGCGGGACTCAGGGGATCAAGCTTGCGCTGTCGCAGGGGTTTGATTTTACCGGATTCAAAGGCTTCAAGGCGACGGTGGCGTGGGCACAGTACAGCAACAGCCGTACCGGCTACGACAAAGATCAGCAGGATGTCAACGCCGTGCTGGCTTACGGTGCGGGCCCTTTTTCGCTCGCGCTCAAAGGCATCTGGGTAAGTAACAATACGGGCATGTCCAAAGACGGGACCGTTTCGCAGCTGGACAAGCTGACACAGTATCGCGTCATCGCAAATTATAAATTCTGACGTCATCAAAACAAAAAGGAGACACAATGACATTCAAACATCTGGCTTTGGCGGTTTCCGCCGCGGCATTTTTACTCTCGGGCTGCGCTTCGGACGAAGCGAAAACCCCCAAGCATGAAGAGAGTGCACACGGCGCGCATGAGAAACACTGGGACTATGCCGAAAACGGTCCGACACACTGGCGGGAATTCAGCAAAACCTGCGGAGAAGGGCATCACCAGTCCCCGATCAATATCGTTCCGGGCAAAACGGTTTCGCTCAATCCCCAGTATGCGCTGCAACTGGACGAGAACGTGCATACCACGGCAAAAGTCATCGACAACGGACACTCCATCAAGGTCACGCCGAAAGAGGGCGGCTATATCGTGCTCAACGGCGAGAAATTCAAACTGCTGCAGTTTCACTTCCACGGCAAGAGCGAGCATACGATCAACGGCAAGCGCTATGATCTTGTCGCGCATTTCGTTCACCAGAACCCGAAAACGAAGCAGCTGGCCGTGATCGCGGTCTTCTTCAAAGAGGGGAAGAACAATCCGGTACTCGACAATATCCTCGGCAATATCGGCGGTGAAATCCGGATCGACCCGCAGGACCTGCTTCCGAAAGACACGCAGCACTACTACCACTATATCGGCTCTCTGACGACGCCGCCGTGTTCCGAGAACGTTCAGTGGTATCTGCTCAAGCAGCCGGACGAGGCCTCGAAAGAACAGATCGAGGCGTTTCGCAAGTACTATGTCGACAACGAGCGCCCTGTCCAGGAGCTCTACGACCGTGCGATTGAATCCAACTGATCGCAGCGTTTAAAGCGCAGGAATCCTTCCTGACGCTATAATGCGCCCATGCGCATTCTGATCCCGCTCTTTTTTTCCGTTTTCATTCCGTCATGGCTGTGGTCCTCGACCCTGCATCTGGCCATCTCCGCCAATCCCGCCCGCATCAATCCCATCATCGCGACCGATTCGGCCAGCGGGGAGATTGCTGGATTCATTTTCAACGGGTTGGTCAAGTACGACAAAGACGGCAAAAATATTGTCGGAGATCTGGCGGAGTCATATACGTTCGAGAACAATACGACCTTGCTGTTTCATCTGCGCCGCGGAGTGAAGTGGCACGACGGAGCGCCTTTTACGTCCCGCGATGTCGTTTTCACCTATGAGATCATCAACGCGCCTTCCGTCGTGTCGCCTTATACTTCAACGTTCCGGATGGTCGAGTCCGTCACGGCACCTGATGAGCATACGGTCAAGGTAGTATACAAACGGCCCTATTTCAAGGCGCTGGAGACCTGGATGATGGGGATACTGCCGTATCACCTGCTCAAAGACGAAAAGAACATGATGAGCAGCGATTTCAATCTGCATCCGGTCGGAACGGGACCGTACAAACTCAAAAAACTGCTCTTTTCGCAGGCGATCGAACTTGAAGCGTTCGACGGCTATTTCGAGCACCGTCCGCATATCGATGCGATCTCCTTTCACGTGATTCCCGATCCGATGACCCGGTTTTTGATGCTGACATCGGGACAGCTCGATATCGGACAGCTTGAGGCGATGCAGTACGAGCGGCAGGTGGACGAAGCGTTTTTTCGCCGTTTTCGTACGATCGAGGCGATATCGCACAGCTATACCTACCTCGGGTTCAATCTGCGGCTCAGGAAATTCAAGGACCCCCGGGTGCGCCGTGCGCTGTCATTGGCGATTGACCGGCAGGAGATGGTCGACATTCTGTTTCTGGGACACGGACGGGTCTGCACGGGCCCCTTCCTCCCCGGCGGCCCGGCATTCAATGCGGAAGTGATGCCGCCCCGGCCGGATCTTGAAAAAGCCCGGGCGCTGCTGGCCGCGGCGGGATACGATGCCGCCCATCCGCTGGCGTTCGAGATCGCCACCTCGAACTCCAGCTCCATCCGCCCCTATGCGGCGCAGATCATTCAGCATCAGCTCGCACGCATCGGGGTGAACGTGACGCTGCGTATCATGGAGTGGCAGGCATTTTTGAACATGGTCGTGTTTCCGAGAACATTCGACACGGTTTTGCTGGGATGGTCGCTTTCGCTGACGCCGGATCCGTACCTGCTGTGGCATTCGGACAACGACAAGCCGGGGGCGTTCAATTTTGTCGGCTATCGCAACGCGGAGGTCGACCGGCTGATAGAGACGATGCAGACGACGGTCGACCGGGAGAAGCTGGGCGCGATCTGGAAAGCGATCTTTGCAAAAGTGGCGGAAGACGACCCGTATCTTTTTCTCTATATCCCCGACGAGATTACGGTGGCCAACCGAAAGATCCGTCATATCGAACCGGCGATCAACGGGATCTGGCACAACTATATCGAGTGGAAAATTGCGCCGTAAGCCGCTTTTCAAACTCTTCATAAAGTTTTATGATAGAATAAGTTTCAACGAAATTTCAACGATCCCTCGCCTGCGCGAGTAACAAAGGGTTAGGAATGCAAAACGCACCCACAACCAATCTCATCATCCTTGCAGCCCTTGGCATTCTGCTACTGGTCATTGTCATCATCGGCATCCGCGGTCGGCGGAAACCGAAACCGGCGGCCGGGGCGGGCGCTTCGGAAGTGGCGAAACAGGAAAAGCGGCTGTACGAATCCAAAGACGATATTCCGAAGCTGCCGCGGAACGAAACGCTGTACCAGATTATCCGGAACAACTCTCTGGTGGTCAACAATATTTTGTTCGATCTCAACTATGTGCTCGATGAGATCGCGGCGCTGATGCGCGCGGATGTCAACGCGCAGCAGATTGAAGTGCTGTTCGATATCGCCGACGATGTGCCGGAGCAGGTGATCGGAAGTCCGAAACGGCTCAGCCGCATTTTGATCAATCTGATCGAAAACGGCGTCAAGTATTCCGAGGCGGGGATCGTCCGCTTGAAAATCGGACGGATTTCGTCAGACG
>JALWNV010000121.1 GCA_027083665.1 Helicobacteraceae bacterium | reverse complement strand
GGTATACGCGTTGATCATTCCGCTGCTGCTGAAGCTGCTGGCAATGCTGGTGCGGGCGAAGTGGGCACGCATCATCCTGATTCTCTCGCTGGTCGGTTTTATCGCGGGCGTGTTCAAACAAGGGCACGACGGCGGCGAGCTGGTCTATGAATACGGAGTGAATGTCGGGGCGGTCGCCGAGCATCAGGAGGCGCTCGAAGATCTGCGTGACGAGATGAGCGACATGAACGAAACGGTTGCCGAACAAGAGGAGGAGATCACCTCGCTAGAGTCGGAACTCGACGCATGCAAGGCGAAAGCGCAGGAGGGCTTTGGCGACAAAGTGAGCGCCACGGTTTCCGAAGCGGTCGACAGTGTCAAAAAGGTTTTTTCCGATGACAACGTTTCCGAGGCGCCGGCGATCGAGTCCGACGAGGGGATAACGGCCGTCGACACTCCGCCGGCGGCGGAAGGCAACGATACGGCCGTGCCGGCGCATGATATCGAGGCGGCGACACAGGCCGCTGTTTCGGAAGCGGCGGATGAAAGCACCGAGGCCCCCGAAAATGCAGCTCCCGCTTTTGACGGCGCCGCTGCGGCGGAACAGCCTGTACACTGATGGCGGAAACGCTCGACGCCGTTCGTGAAGAACGTCAGCGTTGGCTGAAGTGGAAAAATATCGCGCCCCTGCGCCGGCTGCTCGAAGCGCTTCCGCAGATCGAAGCCGAGGCCGTTTTTGAGGATACGATACGTTTGACGGCGCAGAAACCTCCCGAGCCGGATATCATCAAGAATGCGGCACGGAAGATGATGCCATGGCGGAAGGGGCCTTTTGATCTTTTCGGGCTTTTTATCGACACCGAATGGCAGAGTTTCATGAAGTACAATCTGTTGCGTCCGCATTTTCGGTTGCGCGGCAGACGGGTGGCCGATATCGGCTGCAACAACGGATACTATCTCTTCAGAATGCAGGAGGACGCGCCGGCGAAACTGGTCGGATTTGATCCTTCGGCGCTTTACAGAACCCAGTTCGACTTTATCAATCATTTCGCGAAAACATCCATCGTCTACGAGATGCTGGGCGTGGAACATCTTCCTCTGTACGAAGAGAAGTTCGATACGATCTTTTGTCTGGGAGTGCTTTATCATCGCAGCGATCCGGTGGCGATGCTCAAGCAGCTTTTCAAAGGACTCGATCACGGCGGGGAAGTTTATCTCGATACGTTTATGATCGACGGGGAAGCGGAGATATGCCTGACACCGGCGGGTGTATATTCGAAGATCCCGAATATCTATTTTATCCCGACGGTTCCGGCACTGCGAAACTGGTGCCTGCGTGCCGGATTCAGCGGTTTCGAGCTGCTGGAGACCTCGGTAACGACCTCCGAGGAGCAGCGCAAGACGGAGTGGATCGAGGGGCAGAGTCTCGAAGACTTTCTCGATCCTGAAGACGCTTCGAAAACGGTCGAGGGCTACCCCGCACCCAAGCGGGTCTATGTGCGACTGACGAAAACGTAAGACCAAGCGATCAGAATTTATAGTTCAGATTGACTGTCGTCCGTTCTTTGTTGTCGATCAGCTCGCCTTTTCTTAACGGCGGGGCGTATCGGACATCGACGGTTGTATTTTTGGTGAGATTGACTTCGGCGACTTTGACATTGATCCCGTCGATCGGTTTGGCGGCAGGGTTGACGAGGGTCTCCACCCGTTTTTGCTGCGGGCTTTGTTCCTGCTTTTTGATTGTCAGGCTGTTTTTGAGCTTTTCCGGTACATCTTTTTTGAATGTGTCAACCAGTGCATCGGCATAAACCGAAATGCCGATCAGAAGGATAGCCGCTATCATCATTTTCATGTTGTTATGATATCGTCCAAAGTAAAACCGCCGATTAACAGGAGAAGTTTACTCCGATTTAAGCCGTTCGGTTATATATTTATAAAAATTATTATAATTATAAGGTATTGATATGACTTTTTTGGACGAGGATATCTATGAGGCGGTAGTGCACCATTTGCCGAAAGTAAACGAATATGTTCAGTCGCACGGCGGAGCCATCAAACTGCTCGGTGTGAAAGACGGGACTGTCTATATTGAATTGACCGGGGCATGTCACGGATGCGCCATGAGCCTGATGACGACGAAAATGGTCGTGGAAAAGAAGCTCCGGGCGTTGATACATCCGGAGCTGAAAGTCGTCAATGTCGACGGATCGCCGGAGAACCGTCCGCCGGAAGATATGTACAGGGGTGACGGTGATGAAAAGCGGTTTGAACCTGAAGCCGCGGAAAAAGGCGAGCCTGCGGAGGCAGCGGCAAACAAAGGTCTGTTTTCGAAACTGCGTTCGATTTTCAGCCGAAGGTAAGAGACTTTTTAACTTTCCGGATCAAACAGCGGTATCTTTCAGTGTAACAGACGGATGCGGAACTTTTTGCCTTTGATAGTGACGTTTTGAAGTGCTCGAAGCGCCTGATCCGCCCGCTCGGTCCGGATAGCGACATAGCAGATTTTTTCCATTACCTCGATCTTTCCGACGGAAGCATTGTCGATTCCCGCGCCGCCGGTCAAGGCGCCGAGCAGGTCGCCGGGACGGAGTTTGTTTTTTTTGCCGCCGAGAATGGCGAGGGTAGAATACTGCGGATGCACCGGCGTAACGGTTTCCTTTTGAAGCGTATCGGCTTCGAAGGTTCCGACGGCGCTTCCCATCGCTTCCATGATATTCGCCGCACGCCGTTTCTCTGCGGGGGTGACAATGCTGAGTACCGTACCCCGTTCTCCGGCACGTCCGGTACGTCCGGCACGGTGGATGTAAACCTCGGGGTCGTGCGGCAGTTCATAATTGACGACAGCCTGCAGCGATTTGATATCGAGACCGCGTGCGGCAACGTCGGTGGCGACGAGCAACGTGCAACTGCCGTTGGCAAATTGCACCAGCCGTTCGGCCCGTTCGCGCTGGTCGTAGTCCGCATGCAGGGCGAGGGCGGAGAAACCGGCGTTGCCGAGCATGTCCGCAAGCGCGTCACAGTCAGTTTTCGTATTGCAGAAAATGACGGCTGATTCGGGCCGGTAGTGCGAGAGCAGCTGTAAAAGCAGTGTATCTCTATCGCTGCCGGTGCGATAAAAGCGATGGGTAATATCATCTTTTTCGTGTTCGGTGTCGACCGTCACGATGACCGGGCTTTTCATCAGCGTGCGGCTGATGGCCGTGATCGTTTCGGGAAACGTGGCGGAAAAGAGCAGGGTTCGTCGCGACGGGGGTGTCTGCGCGGCAATGCGGGCGATATCGTCGCCGAAACCCATGTCGAGCATCCGGTCGGCTTCGTCGAGAACAAGGGTATGGATCTGCTGCAGTGACAGCGTTCCTTTGCCCAGATGGTCCTCGATCCGTCCCGGAGTACCCACGGCGATATGCGCTCCCGATTGAAGCGAAGCGCGCTGCGGTCCCAGCGGAACACCGCCGTATAGTGTGACGATCTTGACGTTCGGCATCGTGCGTGCCAGCCGCCGAAGTTCCCCGGCAATCTGTTCGGCGAGTTCGCGGGTCGGGCACAAGACAAGTTCCTGCAGCTGCCGTTTTTCGGTATTGAGCCGTATCAGCATGCCGAGACCGAACGCCGCCGTTTTGCCGCTGCCGGTTTTTGCCTGTGCGATGAGGTCGCGGCCTTCGAGCATGACGGGAAGACTCTCGGCCTGTATTGGGGTCATCGTATCGTAGCCGAGGGCTTCGAGGTTCTGCAGCAGCGGTTTGGACAGAGAAAGATCGGAAAAAGTTCTGGTTTTCATCGGGGGCTCTTTGCGGTGAATATGATACACATTATACCCACTAAGGGATATGGCGATAGAATTAGCAAAAAATTTCAGGACAGACAATGGAAAAAGCGCGACAGATGCTGCAATTGCAGCAGCGGCTCAATGATGCGACCAACGGGGAAAACTGGGAAGCGGGAGCGACGAAAAACGGCAAAAAGATCAATTGGAAGCGTTGTATCTATATGGAATGTGCGGAGATGATCGACAGTTTCGCGTGGAAGCACTGGAAGAATATCGATGCCGATCCGGACTGGGCCAATCTGCAGATCGAAGTGGTCGATGTCTGGCATTTCGTGATGAGTCTGGTATTGCAGGAGTATAAGCGGCGAGGTCTCGGTACGCTTGATGATGCGGCCGAAGGCATTGCGTCAATGCCGTTTTATCAGGCATTATACGACGGACGTGAAGGCTTCGCGTCGCCGGAGCTTGTAATGATCCAGGTGGAGTCGCTGATGCGCGACGCCCTGGCGCAAAAGACCGACCTGTCCAGACTGCTGGCGGATTTTTTCGATCTTGTCCGGATGAGTGATCTCGATATCGTTTCGCTCTACCGGCTGTACGTCGGCAAGAATATTCTCAATCAATTCCGCCAGGATCACGGATACAAAGACGGCAGTTACATCAAGGTCTGGAACGGCGAAGAGGACAATGTCGTGATGAAACGCTTGTGGGAAGAAAACGGCGATTTGACACCCGAAGCACTCTATTCGGGACTCGAAGATGCCTATCCGGGGTAATTCGGGGGAAGAGGGAAGGGGAGAATGCGGATGTTTAAGTGCCATTCGAGCGTGACACTGTCACGCTCCACGATCCACTTTACGAAATAACCGTTTTTTCATCGATGGTATTCTTGCGCTCCATCAGCAGCAGCAGTGCCATGAAAAAGGCGGTGATGGCGGGGCCTAGGATCATGCCCCAGAATCCGAAACTCGTCAGTCCGGCGATGATGGCGAAGAAAATGATGAGTTCGTTTCGTTTCGTTTCGGTTTTGGAGAGCCGGTCATCGATACTTTTGATGATCAGCGGCTTGATGAAGGTATCGGCGATAACGGAGATGACGATGATAGTATACAACGCGATAAACAGGGCGCTTCCGGTATGTCCCAGTGAGAGTTCGTAGAGGGTGAAGGGAATCCACATCAGTCCGCCGCCGATGACGGGGATGAGGGAAGCGAATCCGAACATGATGCCGAAGAGCAGGCCGTTGTAGCCCATGAAGCTGACAGCGATGCCGAACAGCGCCCCTTCGAGGGTGGCGGTGAACAAGATGGAGTAGAACACGATACTCATGACGGAGGAGACTTCGCCCCCGAGCAGGGT
>JALWNV010000120.1:1347-5140 GCA_027083665.1 Helicobacteraceae bacterium | reverse complement strand
ACCTTAGGAGTACCGATGGAACAGACTCTCTCCATTATCAAACCGGATGCCGTTGCAAAGGGCGTTATCGGAAAAATTCTCGATCGTTTCGAAAGCAACGGTCTGAAAATTGCCGCGACGAAAAAACTGCAGCTTTCACGCAAAGATGCCCAGGATTTCTACGCGGTACACAAAGAACGCCCCTTTTTCAACGATTTGGTTGAGTTCATGGTCAGCGGGCCGGTTGTCGTCAGTGTGCTTGAAGGTGAAAACGCCGTTGCGAAAAACCGTGAGCTGATGGGCGCGACCAACCCCCGGGAAGCGGCACCGGGCACGATTCGTGCGGATTTCGCCGAAAATATCGATGCCAACGCGGTTCACGGAAGCGACAGCGCCGAAAATGCGCAAAAAGAGATTCGTTTCTTTTTCGCTGAGAGAGAGATCTCTTAAGTCCGGTGAGTCAGAAAGTCCCCTTTCGGCGCGTCACGCGTGATGCTCAGAGCTTCTCTCTGAGCCATGCGGGAGTGAAGATTACGGGGGAGCTTACGGCGTTTCGTCCGAAACTGCTGCTTTTACGTGCACGGATGGAAGGGCCGCTGGAGGTCGACTGCTATCGATGCGGTGCGACATTCGATATAATGGTAGGCGAAAATGTTTCGTTTTTGCTTTCCGAAGGGGTTTTCAAAGGTCAGGACGATGAGTTCGACGTCGTCGAAATTCATGAAGACCTGATCGATCTCGAGGCGGTTTTCGACTCGGAGATCGCCTTGATACAGAGCGATTATCACGCCTGTAAGCAGTGCCGCGAAGAGGGATGAATCTTCGCATTTTTTATATAAACAACGAAAGGAATCAACATGGCAGTACCAAAAAGACGTGTATCACACACCCGTGCAGCGAAGCGCCGCACACACTACAAGATCAAGCTGGCACGCCCGGTCAAAGACAGCGACGGCACTTACAAAATGCCGCATCATGTCAATCCGACAACCGGCGAGTACAAATAATTGAAAGTAAAAATCGCGATTGACGCGATGGGCGGGGATTTCGGTCCCGAACCCATAGTCAAAGGAACGATAGCCGCGCTGAAATCCTATCGCTTCGAGGCGGTACTTGTCGGGAAACGCGACGAGATTTTGCCTTTGATTCCCTCCGGATTCAAAGACAAGATTTCCATCGTCGAGGCGGATGACGTGATTGCGATGTCCGATGCCGCGACGGATGCGCTCAAGCGCAAGGAAAGCTCTATTTACAAAGCGGTCGACCTTGTACGCAAAGGCGAAGCGCACGGTGTCGTTTCGGCCGGACACAGCGGAGCGACCATGTCGCTGGCCACACTGCGCCTCGGACGGCTCAAAGGGGTGCTCCGTCCCGCACTGATCACGATGATGCCCAATAAGAAGAAAAAACGCACGCTGCTGCTCGATGTCGGTGCGAACGTTGACTGCAAAGCGGAGCATCTCGCCCAGTTTGCGGTGATGGGAAGCTGTTACGCCCACGATATGTGGGCAATTAATATCCCGACGGTAGGACTGCTCGCCAACGGCGAGGAAGATACCAAGGGTAACGAAGTGACAAAAGAAGCGTTCAAGCGGTTGACCGGTATGAAAGGCTTTGTGGGCAATGTCGAAGGCCGTGACATCTTCGACGGTTCGGTCGATGTCGTCGTCTGCGACGGGTTTATCGGCAATCTTGTTCTCAAGTCTTCCGAAGGCGTGGCGAGTACGATCACCTATCTGATCAAGGACTACATCCGCAAGTCGCCGGTGGCGATCACCGGTGCACTGCTGATGCGGAAAGTGTTCAAACTTTTGAAAAAAGAGCTTGACTATGCGGAAGTGGGCGGTGCTCCGCTGATCGGGATCAAAGGATGCGCGATCGTCAGTCACGGCAAAAGCAATTCCAAAGCGATCAAAAACGCCATTTTTCAGGCGATTCACTATGTCGATACCGGGGTCAACGACCACATCGAAGCCGCCCTGGAATCCGAGGCAAAAAGGGAAGCATGATGTACGCCGCATTTCGATCCATCGGGGCCTATGTTCCCCAAAAAGTTTTAAGCAACAGCGATCTCGAAACGATGGTGGATACGACCGACGAATGGATCACGAAGCGGACAGGAATCAAGGAGCGGCGCATCGCCGCGGATGACGAGTTCACGAGCGATATGGGGGCAAAGGCGGCCGAAATCGCGATCGAGCGCTCCGGGATTCCGAAAGAGCAGATCGACCTTGTCGTATGTGCGACGATCTCTCCGGATTATTTCAATATGCCTTCTACCGCGACGATCATCGCAACGAAGCTCGGATTACCGCCGGTTATGGCATTTGATATCTCGGCTATGTGCTGAGTATCGCCAAAGCGTTTATCGAATCGGGGATGAAGAAAAACGTTCTCATCATCGGTGCCGAAAAACTCAGTGCCATTACCGATTATACGGACCGCGGAACCTGCATCCTTTTCGGAGACGGCGCCGGTGCCGCCGTCATCAGTGCGACGGAGGACCGTTCCGAAGCCATCCTCGATATCCATACCGCCGCCGACGGCACCTATGCGGATCTGCTGATGACGCCCAACGGCGGGAGCGGTTCCGCTCATGATGCCCTTGACGGCGAAGCGAAAGCCGGCTGCTATATGCAGATGAAAGGCAACGAAACGTTCAAAGTGGCCGTACGGACATTGACGAACGATGTCAAAGCGATTCTCGAGGACAACGGCATGACGTCTGAAGATATTGTCCATTTCGTACCGCACCAGGCGAATTACCGTATTATCAAGGCCGTCGGGGACGCGTTGAAACTTCGTGATGATCAGGTCGTGCTGACCGTACACAAATACGGGAACACTTCCGGTTCGTCTATCCCGATGGCGATCAACGATCTGTATGAGAGCGGGAAACTGAAAAAGGGCGATATGATGCTGCTCGACGCGTTCGGAGGCGGACTGACCTGGGGGAGCGCACTCGTGCCGTTTGCCGGAAGTGCCGAACCGTCATAAGGGCACTTGAAGCCGCAAGGAGAGACAGATGATCTATGCCGCGATCGCGGGTTCTTTACTTTTGGTGGCGCTGATTATTGCCTTCTCTGTACGGACGTCCAGCTGGCGAAACCGTCGAAAAATGCAGCGCCGGATTATCCCGGACCGTCGGGTCAATCCCGGCCGTCGCAAACGTAATTCGCTCGAACACGAGAGCAGCCTTCCCGATCGTCGGAAGAGCCCGGACCGGCGAGTCGGTCCGGTGACCCGCCGGCACAAGAAGCGGCGTTCGGAAGATCGGCATGTTCCCCCCTATTGATCTGCCGCTGATCCGAATCGAGGTGCATGAGAACGAGGTGCCGTGGCTGAAGGTTTTTGTCAAGCGTTCCGTCCGTGAGTTCAGTGAATGTACAGCGGCGGAGAAGGCGGCGGTTTTCGAAGCGCTTGACGTCATTGAAAAAGCGATGATCGGGTACTATCGGCCTGAGAAAATCAATATCGCTTCTTTCGGAAATATGCTGCCGCAGGTGCATTGGCATATTATGGCCCGCTTCAAAGAAGACAGCCGTTTCCCCGAACCGATGTGGGGAGCGCAACAGCGCGAATCTTCTCTCGCATTGCCCCCGATGACTCCTTTGCTTCGGAACATCTCGCACAATTTGGAAAATCCCTTCGTGTGACTTCCGTCACGCTTTTTTCATCCTTTTTTCGTTAGAATTTTTCAACTAGGCACACAAAGGCATCGCATGGATGAATACTACACGCTGCCCGTCCGCCTCGCCGGGAACGATACCGAGGCCAAACGCGAAGAGATTCGGCGCTATTTTCACCGTTCGTA
>JALWNV010000120.1:0-1337 GCA_027083665.1 Helicobacteraceae bacterium | reverse complement strand
TCTTTGTTCGATCTGCTCAAAGACGAAAGCGTCTTTTATCGAAAGTCCGAACCGACGCGCCATCCGATGATTTTCTATTTCGGCCATACAGCCACTTTTTTCATCAACAAACTGATGCTGGCCAAAGTGATCGATGAACGGGTGGATCCGGAATTCGAATCGATTTTCGCGATCGGGGTGGATGAGATGGAGTGGGATGATCTCGACGAAGGGCACTACCGCTGGCCGGAGGTCGTCGCAGTCCGGGAGTATCGCCGCCGTGTCCGTGAAATCGTCGATACGCTTATTTCGACGCTGCCGCTTTCGCTGCCGATCACGCCGAAGAGCCCCTGGTGGGTGATCCTGATGGGAATCGAGCATGAGAGGATCCATATCGAAACATCGAGTGTCCTGCACCGTCAGATGCCGCTGGAGTTTATCACACCTTCGGGACAATATTCCTTCTGTGAGGACACGGGGAGCTATCGTGAGAACACGCTTGTCCGGGTAGAGGGTGCTGCGGTGAGGCTTGGAAAAAAACGGAACCATTTTCTCTACGGATGGGATAATGAGTACGGAACGCGAGTCGAGCCGGTGACGGATTTCGCAGCGGCCCGGATGCTCGTCAGCAACGGGGAATACCGGGAGTTCGTTGCCGCCGGCGGTTATGAGAACGAATCGTATTGGGACGAAGAGGGACGTGCGTTTTTGAAACGTACCAACGCCCTGCATCCGCCTTTTTGGGTACCGCAGTCCGACGGCGGCTGGAAGCTGCGGCTGCTCGATCGGGAGATCGCACTGCCCGATGCATGGCCGGTCGAGGTGAGTTGTCTCGAGGCGGAGGCGTTTTGCCGGTACAAAAGTGAAAAAGAGGGCAAAGCGTTCCGTCTGCCGACCGAAGCGGAGTGGTACAGGATGCTGGAACTGGCGGGCATCGTCGAAGACGATGTTTTCGACGATGCCCGTGCGAACATCAATTTCCGTCATTATGCTTCGTCTGTACCGGTCGACCGGTTCGTACAGGGGCCTTTTTGCGATGTCGTTGGCAATGTCTGGCAGTGGACGTCGACGCCGATAGACGGATTCGACGGCTTCGAGCCGCATCCGATTTATGACGACTTTTCCCTCCCGACGTTCGATGGAAAACACAATCTGATCAAAGGCGGTTCGTGGGCATCGACGGGCAACGAGATGACGAAGCATGCACGCTACGCTTTCCGGCGCCATTTTTATCAGCATGCCGGTTTTCGCTATGTCGAAGGCGAAGTGCAGAAGAGCGGCAGCGATGAAAATGTCTATGAGACCGACGAACTGGTGGCGCAGTACTGCGAGTTCCAGTACGGACCGCCTTACCTGAA
>JALWNV010000119.1:4329-5189 GCA_027083665.1 Helicobacteraceae bacterium | reverse complement strand
GTGAAAACTTGCAGTTGTCGGCTTTGGATTCACCTTTTCGTGCAGTTTCTTTGCGTGTACTGCCTCGGGTGGAATTTCTATTTCCTGATTTGGGTTAAAATTCTTTTTTTGGTCTATTTGCCGAAAATGAAGTATAATAGTAACTCTATTATAGACAAAGGTGAACAATATGAAAAAACTTATGATATTGCTGTTTGCGGGCGTAACCGGCCTGGTGGCGGCGGAGCCGACCTATTTTTCGTTGACGAAACTTTCGGCTGCAGACGGAGCAAAAGGGTTCCGAGAGCAGGTGATGAATGTGCCCGAGAACGGAAAATCAAAAGAAAACGACATTGTACTGAGCTATTCGACTAAAATCCCTTTTGATGCGAGTCTGATTGATCAGACGCCGGCAGAAGCGCAAAAACTTCGTCTTCAGGACGTCAACTGGTGTACGAACGGTCTTAAAAAAATCAAGATCTATATACCGCCGCATATCGCCTATCTGAAAATCGCGATGCAATACTTCCCGATCAATTATGGACTCGGCTTTGCTACGTTCCGGCCTGCAGGCGGGATTATCGATGAGAAAAACGCAAAAGGCAAAGAAGAGGTGGGTAGTAAAACCTACTATGACAATCTTTGGAACAAGGGGAAAACAGTTGTCTTTAAAGTTAACGAAACAGCAGATATTGCATTTGAGTCATTTCTTATAAAGTATTACGGTATCGATACTTCCAAAGGCGGTTACCTGTATCTCACGTTTACGCAGGCGAGCAACATTATCGGCGCTGCGCGAAAATACGATCCGCGATATGCGATAGGTATATCGGTTGATATGAACTTCGAACATCCTTTCACCCAGCAGATGCGTGATGATG
>JALWNV010000119.1:0-4319 GCA_027083665.1 Helicobacteraceae bacterium | reverse complement strand
TGTTTTTTCAGCGATCCCGGCAGGTCTCGACGAGCCGATCGAGCCGGCGGTACATGTCATTTCACGCGAATGCAAGGCGCCGCTGGAATACGATCTCGTGACAGAATCCGGTAAGATCGTTCCGCCGGACGAGGCCTGCAGCGACAAAGGCGGCGTATACGAGGGCAATGTCTGCTATATGCTTCCGGCGGAGCAGGAGAAATACGATTGTGTCGTAACCGACGGCGATGTATGGGATAACGGTCGCTGTGTACGCCTCCCGGAGCGTGAATGTAATGCTCAATCGGACAAACACTGGTTTGTTGAAGGCGGAGAGTGTCTGTATACCTACGATGCGATCGACACCGATCCGAACGCGCAGGAAGTTCCCAAAACCCTGCAGCAGGATATCAACGGTTCGAAGATCAAAATCTACGATTATGTCGTCAACCCCGAAGGCTGGAGGACGCAGTTTTATCTGAGCAATACCGATACGGCACATGCTTTGAGCGAACGGGTAACGGTGCTGGATGACAATGCGACGAAACTGGCCGACTTCAATTTCACGATCGCCGCGGGAAGCGTGTGGAGCGGACGGCTGTTTTACGATAACGGTCAGCTGACGCTGGAAGCGCCGACGGACAGCGAAGCGGCCGATACCGTGTTCAAGTACATCGATGCAAACGTGACGAAAGGAACGCTGGTTTTTGAAGGAAACGAGAGTGCAATCGCCGCAACGACCGTCAAAGTCGAATACGGGAACGCGCTGAGCTGGAAAGGGCAGGCGACTGTTACGCCGGAAGAACAGGCATGTATGGATGCCGGAGGATTTTACTCGGCCGATACGGGTGAGTGTTACGGCGGGAAAAACAGTTCGGCTTCAAGTTCGAGCGTTTCGAGTGTACGCAGCTCGTCAAGCAGCAGCGCTTCATATTCGTCGACACCGACACAGGGTTCGTCTACATCGGCGTACGATACCCGTGCCGAACAGGAGTGTCAGCAAAGAGGCGGGTTCTACTCGGCCGATACGGGTGAATGTTACGGTGCGAAAGCTCAGTCCTCATCCAGTTCGTCTGTCGCGAGCGAGTCTCCCGAAGAGAAATCCTGTCACGACAGGGGCGGATATTATGCGCTGAGCAAATGTTGGTTTGCCGAGGACGATAATAGCGATGACGATCCGGTATATGCCTACGAGAGCGAACAGGATGCATTGGCAGGATATCTTGCCGGAAAAACATTCAAGATCAACGGCTGGTTTGCCGAACACGATTTTGAAAATGCACCGACCTCATTCGACTGGGCATATGTCACTCCCGAAGGAGACGTCTATCAGCTGCATGGAAATCAACCGGGTCAGGAAAGCGTATTCGGCTGGAAAAAAGTCTATTTCGGTGTTTCACGTGATGAATTCAAGTATGCGATGGTCTTTGTCGGGGACTGGGACAGGGACGGTTCGACAAAATTCGACTGGATTGTTATCAACCTTTCGACGCACAAGGTGGACAAACTTGCCGGAGCCAACGCCAACGGAACGTTCCGCTATCTCGAAGGCGGCATCAATATCGATGCGGAGATCGGGGATAACGAGATCACATTCCGTGCCAAAGATTCGGCTGTAGCGGATACCTCAGGATCCGAAGGGGGCGGCGGCGTTCTCGATATTTTCGATGGGGCGTTCTGAGCCTCTTTGTACCCAATTCATAAGAACTGCGGGTGGATGACACCCGTACGTTCACTCCTCTCTAAAAATTTCCTCTTTTAATATAGTGACGGCAGTGATGCGGCAGGTATCAGTGCAACTTCCCCGGTAAATTATTGCTCCGCACAGAAACATTCGCAATATTTGAGAAGAGAGCGGGATATGGTGAGAGGTGCGAAAGAAAGCCGAAGGAGTGGCCGTAGTTATCTCTCGGTTCGAGGGGAGGCACAGGGGCGCGCAGCCCGTAGAGAGAAGATGGGTTTAGCGCTGTCCCTGAGAGCGGCTGCGGCCGCTTCTCCCGCCGCCGTTTCTGCGGTTGCGGTTATAGTTTCCTCTTCGGCGGTTGCCGCCGCCTCTGCCGCCTTTTTCGTTGCGTTCCATCGCCGACATGATCTTTTCCATACGCTGTTTGGAAACACCGATATTATTCGGACCCTTGACGTCGCTGCGCTGCATGACGAGCGAGATCAGTTTATAGGCGATCTGGGTCTGGTCCATATCTTCGCTAAGCGCTTCGAGTACCTGTGTCGCTTCGTCGTAGATCTTCTGTTTTTCGATCTCGTCAACCAGTTTTCCGAGTTGTGCGGACTGCACCTGCGATTTGGTCGGGATGTAAGCTTGCGCCATCTTCGTGCCGACGACCTTTCGGATGCGCTGCAGCTCCTTGAATTCCAGCGGTGTGACGAGGGTGATGGCCACACCCTTCTGGCCCGCACGTCCCGTCCGGCCGATACGGTGAACATAGCTTTCCGGATCGAATGGGATATGGTAGTTGATGACATGGGTGATGTCGTTGATATGGATACCGCGCGCGGCGACATCGGTAGCGACAAGTACGTCGACGTTGTTGTCTTTGACACTGCGGATCACCGCTTCGCGCTGGCGCTGCTCCATATCGCCGTGCAAGCCCTTGGCATTGTAACCGACGGAAGAGAGGACGTTGGAGAGACGGTCGACTTCGCGTTTGGTGCGGCAGAAGACAATGGTTTTGCCTGACTCTTCCGCATCGAGCAGACGGATGATGGCGTCGTCGCGTTCGTTCTCTTCGATAACGTAGTACTGTTGGGTGATATCGGTGTTGGTCGTCTCCTCTTTGGTGATGGAGACAAAAGCCGGATTGACGAGAATCCGTTCGGCGAGCTGCTTGATGGGTTTGGGCATCGTCGCCGAAAACAGCAGCGTCTGGCGATCGCTCGGGAGGTAGTCGAATATCTCGTTGATATCGTCGAGGAAGCCCATGTCGAGCATTTCGTCCGCTTCGTCGAGAATGACCGTCGAGGGAGCGAAATGTTCGATCATACCCCGGCTGAGAATATCCTTCAAACGCCCCGGTGTAGCGATGACGACCTGCGCCCCGCGTTCGATCAGCCCGATCTGGCGTCCGTACGAGCTGCCGCCGTAGACGGTGACGGTACGGATACCGAGTTTCTTGCCGTACTTGAACAGTTCGTCGCTGACCTGGTTGGCCAGTTCGCGCGTCGGGACGATGACGAGCGCCTCGACACCGCGGTCGAGGTGCATCTTGTTCATGACGGGCAGGCCGAACGCGGCGGTTTTGCCGGTGCCGGTCTGCGCCTGGCCGACGACATCGCGGCCCTCGAGGATCAGCGGGATCGCCTGCTGCTGTACCGGACTGGGAACTTTGAATCCCGCGTAGCGGGTGCTGTGGATAGTTTCGGGCGTGAGGCCGAATTGTTCGAAAGTGGGCTGATTTTCAGCGACGTCGGTGGTAGTTGATGTGTCTTGTTCGATAGGTGTATCGTTCATGTTCTCTCTTGAAAGGACACGGAAAAACCATCGATATCAAACAAACTTGTCGAAAAACAACGTGAGGGATGCATCATAACTGCAGAAGATAAAGATAGCTCGGAAATGTCCACGGTTTATAAATTTGCCGCAATTATAGCGTAATTCCCGACACTTTATCTTTTTTTGCTAAAATGACCTTCCAATTTTGAGTAGGACGATAATGAAACAACGTATATTACCGGTGATCGCGGCCATTTTGCTTCTGCTCGCCGGCTGCAGCAAGGAACTCGAAGAGTACAACAAGCCGGCGGCATACTGGTACAAAAAGATGATCGCTTCGATCTCCGACGGCAACCTGGATAAGGCTCACGACTACTACAGTTCGCTTGAAAGCGAGCATATCGGCTCTCCGCTGCTGCCCGAGGCGACGCTGATTATGGCGATTTCGCATCTGCAATACGAAGAGTACCTGCTCGCGGAGCACTTTCTGACCGAGTACGTCAAACGCTACGCCACGCCGCAGGAGCGGGAATACGCTGAATATATGAAAGTCAAGGCCAAATATATGGCGTTGCCGAATCCCCGCCGTGACCAGGGGCTTATCGGCGAGGCGATCAAAGAGGGCGAGGCGTTCAAGCGCCGCTATCCGCACTCCATTTACTTTCCCATTGTCGATACGATGGTCACACGCCTCTATCTGTCGCAGGCGGCGCTCAACGAGTCGATTGCCGAACTGTATACACGGCTGGACAAACCCAAAGCCGCGGCATACTATCGCCGGATCAAGCCGGAGCCGTGGATCGACTGGAGCAAGGTCGATCCGGCACAGACCGCATGGTACAAGCGGATGTTCGAAGGTGACGGGCACGGAAGCTGGTACGCCTTTATCATC
>JALWNV010000118.1:2321-5204 GCA_027083665.1 Helicobacteraceae bacterium | reverse complement strand
ATGGCTGGAACTGCTGCGGCCGAAAAACGCCGGCCGAAGCTGGAGTGTTGCCACGGGGCTTGCCGCTGCGGGAGCCTTGGGCGTGAAGTACGCTGCGGCGGTGCCGCTCGGGGCACTGGCCGGCGTGGCGGCGCTGGGACTTTTGCGGTTGCCGAATCGGGCTCAACTGGTGCGTCGCGGGCTTGGGGTGCTGCTGGTGGCCTTGCTTGCCGGCGGGTACTGGTATGCCCGGGCGACGTACTACCGGGGCAATCCCGTCTATCCGCTGCTGGCCAACCGGCTCGTCATCGTGCGCGCACAGGAGTTCTCTCTGGCGTTTTACGCCGGGCTGTTTCTTGCCCTGCTGGCCATCGTCGCGGGAAAAGACATCGCTTTCGCCTGGAGCAGCACCCTGCCGCTCGACGCACAGACCTTTCACCGCCTTCTTTCGCTGATCGCCCTGCCGTGGCGCGACTGGCTGCCGCAGGCCGTCCCCTCGCGCGAGCTGATCGAAAACAGCC
Source organism: Helicobacteraceae bacterium (assembly GCA_027083665.1). Taxonomy (GTDB): domain Bacteria; phylum Campylobacterota; class Campylobacteria; order Campylobacterales; family Sulfurimonadaceae; genus Thiomicrolovo. The sequence goes on along the minus strand of JALWNV010000118.1, from coordinate 4,704 downwards.
GCTATTTCCGGCTCGGCGGCATGCTCGATGCACAGATGGTGCAGCAGGCCGCACGGCTGGGCGAGTGGTGGAAATTCCTTGCGATGACCACCTTTTTTTACGGCATCGCCCTTCGGCTGGGAATGCTGGCTTTCGCACGGTGGGCATACGGACGGGCCCTGCGGCGGTCCATACTTGCGCTCGAGGGTGTCTCCGAGCTACTGCGCGAATTCGGTGAGCCGGTGATCACGACGCAGGCGCACGAACGCGAAAACGCTCTGAAAACGGATGCCGCGCTTCCCGACAGGATCCTCACGGCACCGCTGCACCGCTACGACAGTGCCGTCGGATGGGCGCTCGATACGGAAACGATCGCGTTTCACAACGACCGCATCGGTATCCGTACCGATACCGTTGCCGAAGCGGGCGGGATGCATTCGCTGCAAGAAGACGCGCACACCGTCGGGAACCTCCGGGGCGATATCCTGATCTACGTCAAGGCATGGGAGCCGCCGACGATGGACTTCATCGATTTTCTGAACGCCCTGCGCGCAAGACAGCCGGGGAAAATCCATCTGTACCTGCTGGGACTGCCGCAGCGGGACTACCGGGCGGACGACGGGGCACTGGAAGTCTGGGTACACAAAATCGCCGCGCTGAACGCAGGCGGTATCGGGATCGTAAGATGAACACCGCCTATGCAAAGTTCGCCGTGGTCGGACATCCCAACAAGGGAAAAAGCAGCATCGTCTCCACCCTCGCGTTCGACGAAAGCGTTGCCATTTCCCCCGTCCCCGGCACCACGACCCGGCAGCGCGCCTATCCGCTTCGCATCGACGGCGAAACCCTGTACGAACTCTACGACACCCCCGGTTTCCAGCGCGCACGCGCCGTACTCGAATGGCTCCGGCGCGAACCCGTTTCCGCGGACAAAAAGCCCGAACGCGTCCGGCAGTTCATCCATGCCCACCGCCGCGATCCGCGCTTCGCCGACGAGATCGAACTGCTCGAGCCCGTGATGAACGGCGCCGGAGTCGTCTACGTCGTCGACGGCTCCAAACCCTACGGCAGCGAGTACGAAGCGGAGATGGAGATCCTGCGCTGGACGGGACAGCCGACGATGGCGCTGATCAATCTCATCGGTGACGAGGACTATGTCGAAAACTGGGAACGGGCACTGGGGCAGTACTTCCGCATGGTACGGGTCTTCAACCCCATGAAGGCCGGTTTTGCGCAGATGACGGCGCTGCTCGAAAGCATGGCGCAGCTCAAAGAGGCATGGACGGCCCCCGTCAAACACGCCATCGGCATCTTCGAACGCTACCAGCGGCGCAAGATCGACGATTCCGCCGCACAGATCGCCGAACTCATGGCCGGGGCACTCGGCCATATCGAGACGATGGGCATCGGCACCGGCAGCGCGACCAAAACGCAAAAGGAGCGTATCGCCAAACGCTACCGCGAAGCGCTGCGCCGTATCGAAAAAGAGGCCTACGCCCGTATCGCGCAGACCTGGAACCACCGCCGGCTCGAACCGCAGGAACAAAGCGCCGTTTTCGAAGGCATCGACCTTTTCTCGAAACAGAGCGAATCGCTTTTCGGTCTGGGAAAAAAGGAACTCATCCTCACCGGTGCCCTCAGCGGTGCGCTCGGAGGCTCGGGCATCGACCTCGCCCTCGGCGGGAGCAGCCTGATGCTCGGCTCGGCGCTGGGGGCGGTCACCGGCGGTGCCGGCGCCGCTTTGGGCTTCGGGAAACTCGCACGACTGCAGGTACTCGGCCGGACGCTCGGCAGCAACACCCTGCAGGCAGGCCCTCTGCAAGACAGAAACGTCCCCCATATCCTGCTGCGGCGCGCCCTGTACTTCACCCGCGAGGTCGCCAACCGCCCCCATGCCGACCGGCGCCGGATCCGCCTCGAACACGAACTGCTCTCCCGCCGCGGCGAAATCGATGCCGATACGAAAAAAGCACTGGAAAAACTGCACCGCAAATTCGCCTCGGGCCATCCCGTCAAAAAGGAATTTCTGCAGCAGTATGCCGAACACATCCGGCAGATCCTGCTCGAACAGATCCCCCATTGAGCACATTTGGCGGCGCCTTACGCAAAGATTATAGAAAAACGTTAGAGAATGAGGGGACAGGCTACTTTTTTAGGATTGATTACCCATTGAAATTGATGCGATTGAGAGACCGAAGCTAATTTTGTTGTTCCAAAGCACTCCGTCTTCGCTACATGCTTGCACACGACTTAACCCTGCACATCACCCACCACTTTCTCGATGACCTTCGTCCCCAGAAACATCGGTACAGTCTGTGATCTTTTTACGTTTTCAAGGCGGACAAAACCGAGCTTTTTGTAAAAAATGACGGCCTCCTCTTTTGCGTCGACAACAACACCGAAA
>JALWNV010000118.1:0-2311 GCA_027083665.1 Helicobacteraceae bacterium | reverse complement strand
AAGCAGAAGGGTGCCGATCCCCTTGTGCTGATGAGCGGTTGCGACACCCAACCGCGTAATACGCAAAACCGGCAATGGATACGCCGGGAGAGCCTTTTTCATCCCGGGCGTGAGCGATTCGGCCAGAAGCTCACCGCTGCTGACACTGATGAAGCCCAGAACCTCACCCTCTTTTACAGCAACGTAATTGCTGCCGATATAGTTTTTGAACTGATTTTGTCCCGCAAACTTTTGAAAGTAATAATCAAGCTCGATATTGCCGCAGCTGAAATCGCTTCGTTCGTCTTCAGGCCGCAAAAGCCTGACACTAATCATGCTGCATCAGCGTTTTGAGGGTATCGGTCGGCTCATTGTCGGCAGCATCCAGTGCCGCCTGAAAAGATGCCGCCGTTACTTCAATCTTTTTATCATCGAAAAACTGCGCCGGAATCGCCTCGAGCGCACTGAGATAATACTCAAGCGCCCGCTCGATCAGGTAGCCTTTTTTCACACCGTGCTCGACACTATAGGTTTCCAGCCGGGCCTTCGTTTCATCCGAAATATAGGCCGATATCTGTGCCGACATAGCGACTCCTCATTTTTTCTACAATTTTATAGAAAAATATACTTTCTGTCAAGAGAATCAGGACATTAGGTATAAGGCACCGACAAGTATTAAAAGTGCTTGAAAGCCCGTAAATCAGGAGCTTCTGAATGTCGTTTTTACGGACAGCGGAGGCGAAACCTTCCGGTTCCAGGCTCTTTGAGCCATACTACTTTCTCAGCTTATTACTCCACCAGGAAACATACGCAATGTTTGAGAGAGCGAGACGCGGTGAGATGTGCGTGAAAAAAGCCGTAGGACTGGCCGTAGTCAATTCAAGGATTTTTTTGCGTGCAGCTTGCCGCGTATCGCTCTCCCCGCAGGGTGCAGTGCTTTCGCGCATACTCCGCGTTGGATTTTTTTGTACCACAAGGGCATTTCCTTCGGTCAATTCGCTTTGGCGAGTCCTGCAAAAATCCGCCTTGATTATGCACGAAATCACTGCATCAAAAATTGTGTATGTTTCCTGGTGGAGTAATAACTATGATCGGGCGGAATCCCAAAACTTCTGTATTCCTTTTTCCGTACACAGCACAGCGCCTTCGAGCAGGACCTCTTCATTCGTCAGCAAAAACAGTACCGGGAAACGGGTGGTGTAAAGCAGTTCGACGGGATAGCTCTGCTGACCGGCAATCACGATAACGGTCACGGCATTTTTTCCGATCTCCAACGCATGCCGCCGCAGCAGTGCCACACATTCCGGTGTTTCGCGATTGTACGGGTCACTCAGAAGTACCAGCAGTTTTTTCCCGGAGGCTCGCGCTTCCGCCAGCGCCGTGTCGAAGTCGCCGCGAAGATGCAGCGACGCCGCCGGAGGTTCCGTCTTTTGCATATTCGCGGCAAAACTGCCGAGCGCCCATACAGGTAGCATCAATGCGGCGAGCAGACGTTTCACTGAATCACATATGCGACCGGACCGCCTTCAAGGGTCTTCAAAAAGGCGACGATCTGACCGATCTGTTTTTCGTTCAGATCGATCCCAAGCTGGTGACGGGCCATAATACGCACCGCTTCCTCGATTCTGTCCACGCTGCCGTTGTGAAAATAGGGTGCGGTACGTGTCACGTTACGCAGGATCGGTACCCGAAACATAAACTGACCGTTTTTGCCGTGAAAACCGCCGATATCGGGGAAGGGATAAGGACTGTCACGGGTGATGGAGGCGAAGGAAAATCCCCGGAACCGGCGTTCACCGTTTCGAAAGACCGAATGCGGCACGATCGGAGCGCGGTAGGGCCGAAGCGGGAAACGCTGAATGCTTTGCCCTCCAACGCTTATACCGCTATGGCACCCCTTGCAGCCGATCCGCATGAAAAGGTCCAGACCGGCTTTGGCCTCTTCGCTGATCGCCGTATCATCACCCTCGAGAAAATGATCGAAAGCCCCGCGCGTCAGCAAGGTACGCTCATAGGCGCCGATAGCTCTTGTCGCGGTATCGAAGGTGATCCCCTCTTCGGGAAAGACCTCGGCGAATGCGATCGCATATCCGCTGTTTGCTTTGAGCCGTTTTACAACCTCCGCCGGGGTCATCGCCATCTCGAACGGGGCCTGGATGGGGCCTTTGGCCTGATCTTCCACATCAGGGCTGCGACCGTCCCAGAACTCCCGTTTCGCCAGTGCGGCATTGAGTACCGTCGGCGAATTCAGATGATGGGGATTTTCGAGACCGTGATAGCCGATCGCCGTCGGACGGTTGTCGTCACCGCCCGACTCGAGAATATGACAAAA
>JALWNV010000117.1 GCA_027083665.1 Helicobacteraceae bacterium | reverse complement strand
TTTTGCAGGCAAGATCACAATGTGGAACGATGCCGCTATCGCCAAAAACAACCCCGACCTGAAACTGCCGGTGAAAAAGATCATCGTCGCGCACCGTGCCGACGGCTCGGGAACGACCTACAACTTCACCTACTATCTCTCTCAGAGCTCGGAAAACTGGAAAAACAATTTCGGTACCGGCAAAGCGATCGATTGGGCGGTCGGCATCGGCGGCAAAGGCAACGAAGGGGTCGCGAGCCTGATCAAGCAGACACCGTACTGCATCGGCTACGTCGAAAACGCCTATAAAGTCAAAAATCATTTCAGTGCCGCCGTCTTGCAGACCGCCAGCGGAAAATGGGTCACCGCGCGCGAAGAAAATTTCAAAGCGGCGGCCAAATACGCCATATGGACCAAAGAGGACAACTTCTACGCCCTGCTGGCACTGCAGCCGGGGGACACCTCCTACCCGATCGTCGCGGCGACGTTTATCCTGCTGCCCAAAGAGAAGACGGCAATGAACAAAAAAGTGATCGCGTTCTTCGACTACGCGTTCAAACACGGCGATGCCGGCGCCAAGAAGCTGGGCTATATCCCGCTGCCTGAAGCCACCAAGAACATGATCCGCGAGTACTGGGCCGAAAACATCAGGTAAACCCGCACCGTTCCCCGCTCCCGCACTTCGTCATTCATTCTCCCTCCGGGAGCGGAGGAACTCTTTTCACAAACAGACCCTTCTATCACAAATTCACCACAGCATCATAAGGTTTTAAATATAATAAAAAGTTTTTTATAATATGGCGTAAACGTGGAAAATACTCTTTTCCATACTGCTGAGTGTCGCATCCCTGTGCACATTCGATACGCCCACACACAGCTGAAAAAGCGACGAGTGGTTTCGGTGGGTTCTCACCCATGCACAGACACCGCGGCAAAAGTCCTTCGCCTACGGCTTTCTCGCTCACGGGGCATCGGATACTTTCGCCCACAGCTATGTCAATATGTACGCCGGGGATATCTTCGATATGAACGACGGCGAAACCGATGCCGAAAAACGTCACATCTTTTTGGAAAAACACATCTGCGCCAGGCAGTACACCCTCGCTTCAAGTGAGGACAACCTTGCAAAGATGTGCACGTTCCGACAAATAGTCGCCGCACTCGACAACAAGATCAGCTATGTCTTCGATCTCGATTTCGCCGAAATTCCCAAACGCTCCGCTGACGCCCAGGTGGAAATTACCCGAAGCCTCGAGGGCGAGACCTTGTCGGCAAAGCTGCTCACGGGAGATGCACAGTTGATCCGCGCAGAATATAATGCTCATCAAATCATTGGATGATACAGCCGCAAGGCTGTGAGGGGAAGAGGAAAGGTTAGAATTCGACCTGTGCGGTCAGCATGTACGCCGTACCGTTGTATTTCTCACGGCCGGAGCCTTTTTCGTTATCGGTCACATCGACATTGGCAACCCACTGCACATTGCGGTTTTGCTGCCATGCGAAGCCGGCGATATACGTCCGCTGTTCATACGTATCCGCTCCGCTCGGAGCCTCCGGCGTCCAGGAGTCGAAACGGCCGAGGATACGGTACTGCTTCTCGCTCCCCATACGGTACTCGCCGTTGACACTGTAACCCGACCCGGCGCCTTGGCTGACGTAACTGCCGTTGTCGGCGGTGTCTTCAGAGTAGACATACTGTGCCGCGACGAGAAAAGAAGGCTGATTGTAAACGGTATGCAGGCCGCCGAAGATCAGGTCGTCAGTCGTATTCTGCGCCGTATTGTCGTAATGATCCTGATTGTACTGTCCGAAAAACGACGCGTCCCAGTAGGTCTTTTTCGTCTGCTTATCCTTGCCGCTGACCCCGAGGATATGCGCCGTCAGGCGCCATTCGGCACTCATCCCTTTTTTCAGCTGTGTCGAATGATACCCTTCACCGTTGAAAATACCGTAATCGGCATCGAAATACTTGGTTTTCGTCTTGAACAAGACGCCGAAATCCGCCGAGTTGGAGAGATGCGCACCGTTGCCCTGTTCAACGAGAACTTTCGAGATATCGCGATAATACCAGGAGTTGTGCTCTTCATAATCGTGCCACGGGCGGTGGGCGATACCCGCTTCCACTCCGGTCGCCGGCAAAACCGCGTTGAGGTAGACATACGCGTATTTGATCCGGACGATCATATCCCCGTCCGTGCCGCTTCCGCTTTGCTTCGTATCCTGATGCGTGTCAAACGTGACCCGGTAATACGACTTCGGATCGTCCATCAGGTAGGCTTTGAGCTGAAAATAGGCCCGGCGGATTTCGAAACGGGAGATATCCTCTTTAAAATTTCCTCCTCCGGCCGTTTTGCCGCTTTTGAAATCGTCATACGTGTAGCCGATGTACGTCAGACCGCTGAATTTCAACTTGCTTGCATGTGAGAAAACCGGAATATCTTTGTGTTTCGAGTTCGTTTTCGCATCGACGAAATCACCCATCTCCACACGGCCTTCCGCCGGTTTCGTAAAGACCTGCCCCGTTGCCGGATCGGTATAGAGGGTCAAAGTGTCGGCGTATGCGGCGCCGCCGAGTGTCATCGCGGCCAGAGCCGAGAGTGCAACGTTTTTCATGAATGTAACTCCTGTTGAATTCTTGGGCGAATTGTAGGAGTTGTTGGTTACGACAGGGTTACAAAACGCACATGTCAGTCTTCGATGTAGTACCCGATCCCCGAAGCGTTCTGGATGATATCGGTGGGAAGTTTGTTCCGCAGACGCCATACCAGTGTGCGTACACTGTTTTCGGTCGCGCCTTTTTCCTCCCAGACGTAATTGATGGCCTGATCGAAACTCACCACCAGCCCCAGCTGTGCGACAAGCAGGCGCATGAAAGCGTTCTCCTTCTTTGTCAGCTTGATCTTTTTTCCCTGATAGAAGGTCTCGCAGACACTGATATCGAGATAATAATCCTCCCCGAACGGCACAATGGGCTTGTCGGAGAGCTTTTTATTGTAAAGAAGCTTTTCGAGGTTGAGCTTGTCGTTTTTGAGTCCCTCGAAGTTTTCTTTGCGTTTTTTCTCTTCGCTGAACTTGTACATCGCCATCTGGATCGTCGCATGCAGCGAATCGGGATCGAAAGGCTTGACGATGTAGCCGTAGGGCTCTGTCTGTTTCGCCTCATCAATGATATCGGCATCGCTGTGCGCCGTCAGATAGATAAAGGGCAGCTCGTGCTTTTCGCGGATATACTTGGCCAAAGCGATGCCGTCCGCATCTTCTTGCAGACTGATATCGACCAGAACGATCTGCGGCTCGTAGACTTTGATCTTGTTTGGGGCCTGCAGCGCATTTTCCACCGTCGCGACGACTTCATAGCCCTGGTTTTCCAAAGCCATCTGCAAATTCATCGATGTCACCGTATCGTCTTCGACGATCATGACTTTGTAGCTTTCCATACAGATCCCTTTGCCAATAAATTATAATTTATTATATACTAAAAAGGGCTCCATTACAAAGTTATAATAAAGTTCTCACAAAAAACGGAAGATGTTAAATATAAAAGTGTTACGATTTGAAAACGTTACAGCCCGAGTTCTCCGAAAAGTCTTTTCATCTCCGAGAGTGTCTCGCCGTATCCTTGCGTCTCCCCTGCACGTGCTCGCTTTTCCATCTTTTCCGCCGTCTCCGTCAGCTCCTCGATTCTGAAATTGCCGCTGGCACCCTTGACAGAGTGGGCAACCAGCATGACACGGTGCCAGTCTTGCTGATCGATCGCCTCTTCGAGCTGTGAAAAGCTCTCGTCCATCTTCCGCCGGAACACCTCCAGAAGACGTTCGAGCTGTTCGGGCCGTATCTGCAGCGTTTCGCACAGCAGCGCCCGGTCGATCCGGTTCCCGCAAACCTGTATATCGGTACGCGGCACGCGCTCTTGTGTCTCCCTCTCCTGCGAATCGGTATCGGAAACCTTCAGATAAGGCTCAAGCACGGCCAGAAGACTCTCCGTGCGTACCGGCTTCCCGACAAAACCGTCATAAAGGTTGCGATGTTCATGGCGCCCGATGACATTGGCCGTAATGGCAATGACAGGCAGATGCCGCCGTTTGCTTTTCGACTCGTAACGGCGCATCTTCTTCGTCGCCGAAACTCCGTCCATCACAGGCATCTGCTCATCCATCAGTACCGCATCGTAATGCTGCGATTTCATTTTCGCCAGCGCCTGCGCCCCGTTAGGCACGAGATCGTAGTCGATCCCCATGTTTTCGAGCAAAATACAGATCAATTCCTGGTTGGCTTCATTGTCCTCGGCCACGAGGACACGGCCCGAGAGCCGGGTACGCTGCGATACCTGCGGAACCATCGCCGCTTTGGACTGTCCTTCAAGCGCACGTTCCATCACCTCTTGCAGTTTGGCGCAGTATAGCGGCATAACCAGCGGCGTCACCCCGGCAACCGCATCGTATGCCTCGTCGGGAGCGTCCATGAGAGCGATGGCGGGACGGGGATCAGCGATGATCGCCGTACGTGTCTGTTCGCTGACGGAGTGTTCGGAGAAGAAGAGCAGATCGAAAGTGGCGGAGAGATCATGTATGACAGAGAGTCCGATTCCGAAACTCTGCAGATAGCGTTCGAGCGACTCGCTCATGATATCGTGACCGGAATGTTCGACATACAGCGCCAGCCTGAGTTTCTGCACTTTGGCGATATCCATCAGTCCCGGACGGTTCTCCCCGCCGACCGTCACCGGCAGCGTAAACGAAAACGTGCTTCCGATTCCCGGTTTCGAATCCAGCGTAATCTCTCCTCCCATATGGCGCACCAGTTGAGCGCTGATCGACAATCCCAGCCCCGTTCCGCCGTGCGATACCTCTGCGGCGCCGCGTGCCTGGGAAAAGGGGTCGAAAATATGTTCCTGTTCTTTCGGCGGAATACCGATCCCCGTGTCGCTGACGCTGACGGTAATCGTATCATCGAAAAAAGAGGCTTCGACCTTGATCTCGCCAAACGGCGGCGTAAATTTGATAGCGTTGCTCAACAAATTGGAAATGACCTGCTGGATACGAAGCGGATCGGAGATAAGTTCATAAGGAATCCGCGGATCGATAAAACTTGTCAGTGTCAACTGATGCTGATTGACACTGGGCACGAAAAGTTCGAGCGTATGGGAAATGGCACGATGCAGATTGAAGGTCTTCGGCTCGACGGTGAACTCCCCGCTGCGCAATTTGGAAAAATCGAGAATGTCGTTGATGATACTCAGCAGATTCTAGCCGCTGTTGTCAATAATGTC